>JAFVTX010000056.1 GCA_017503015.1 Fibrobacter sp.
CCGGTCTGTTTTTGAATCTGGTCCAGAATCTCCATGTTCCTGCGGAGGCGGGTTTCGTCCAGCACGAAACAGGGGCTTGTTACCTGGGAATAGTCTAGCATAGCCCAAATATAGAATTACTGGGTCTCTTGGGCACATTTTTGACTGCCATGGGTGGAACGGTGGATTTTAGGAACCATTTTGGGGCATTTTTTGGCTTTTTTTTCAAAAAGTGGAACTTTTTTTAGCTCTTTAACTAAATTTATTGGTGATGATACGCTCTATTTCAAAGTACTTTGTCGCTTCTATTTTGACCCTGTCCCTTGCCGGTTTTTCCTTTGCCCAGGATGCCGCGGCGACTGAAACACTGCCGACCCCTCCTAAGCAGGCCGACTCCACTGCCGTAGTGGCGGAAACCCCTGCCGAAGAACTGGTCACCCCCCGTGGTGCGACCGAGGTGTTGGACGAAATGATCCAGGCCAAGTTGGATTCCATCGATGCCCAGGCGGCGGCAGTCCCCCTGAAGCAGAATACCGACAGCCTCGCCAAGGCTCGTGCCGATAGCGTCCGTAAACTTATCCTCGAGGGCAAGTACGTGAAGCGCGCCCGTTACGACAAGAGCAACTTTGACCATTGGAAAAAGGACACCGTGTTCCAGAAGGCCATGAAAGAACTGGTGTTCGGTGTATGGCGTACCGCCATCGTGGCCCACGGGCATGCGTTCCGCGATGCCGAAATCCGCTTTGGCATGAACGACACCATTTACGGCGTGACCCGCACCTATTCCGACTCCGGCCGTTATCAGATGACCGGCGAATACGCCTACAAGGCCCGTTACCAGTTCGATAGCGATACTTCTCTCATAACCCGTGAAGTGTTCAAGGACCGTCAGGTCATCCGTTGGGACTTTACCACCTTTAAGATTATGGGGGATACCCTCCGTTATAACTTGAACAAGCTGGAGTTCCGCGACCTGAACGACAACTGGCTCAATGCCCTCCAGGGCTTCGAGAATGTTCCTCCCGAGTTCTACTTCAAGGACCCGGCGGCTACATCGGCCATGCAGAAGGAACTGGATAAAAAGAAGAAAAAGTAGGGCTCCATGCGGCGGACGGTTTTAGGCTTTGTCGTCCTGTCCCTTTGTGTTGTAGCCCTTTCGTTCATTACCCTCGTAAGCGGCCCCGTGGATGTTTCCATGGGTGGTCTTCTTGATTCCCCGATTTTTTGGGACTTGCGTCTCCCTCGTGTGGCGGCGGCGCTACTTGCAGGTGTCGCCCTTTCGGTGTCTGGTCTTTCGCTCCAGACGGTTTTCCAAAACCCCCTGGCGGGCCCCTTTGTGCTGGGCATCAGCAGCGGGGCGAGCTTTGCGGTGGCATTGTCCATGCTGGCGGGCCTTGGCTTTGGGAGGTTCGGTACTTTGGGGGCTGCTGCTGTCGGATCCCTTGCGGTAACAGCCCTGGTGCTTGGAATTTCGACCAGGTTCCGGAACAACACGGTACTCCTGGTGGCGGGGCTCCTGATTGGCTACTTTATCGACGCCTGCATAAGCCTCCTGATTACCTGGAGCGATGCCGAATCCCTGCGGGTCTATGTTTCCTGGGGCATGGGAAGTTTCGGCAGACTTACTTCTGACGGTATCTGGATTTTCGTGGTGGCCGTGGCTGCAGGCCTGGCCTTGATTGGCGCTTCGGTTCGTTACCTGAACGGGGCCCGTTTGGGCGATGACTTTGCCCGTGGGCTTGGCATTCGGGTGTCGCTCTACAAGAAGCTGGTGCTTCTGGGAGCCTCCGTTCTGGCGGCGGCGGTTACCGCCTTCTGTGGTCCTGTCGCCTTTCTTGGGATTGCGGTGCCCCATTTGGCCTACCTGCTGTTTTGCAGTTCCAACCATCGCGTCCTGTTGCCGGGTTCTGCCCTGTGCGGTGCGACTTTGGCGCTTTTGGCGGGACTCTTGCCGGAGTATCCCCTGAATGCAGTCCTGAGCCTGGTGGGCGTGCCTGTGATTCTTTGGGTGCTGGTCCGGTCTTCTAGAAGAGGGGGCCTGTAATGCTATTGAACTTGCGTCAGGTGACCTTCGGGTATGAGTCTCCGTTGGCGAGTCCTCTGGACATGGAAGTCCAGGCGGGTCAGGTGGTAGCCCTGGTAGGGGAGAACGGCTCTGGCAAGAGTACGCTTCTCAAGACCCTCGGGGGAATGCTGCTACCTTTGGACGGATCTCTGGAACTGGAGGGCCGCCCCCTTGCGGAATACGGCCTGCGGGAACTGTCCAAGAAGGTGGCGCTGGTCCGTATGGGGCTTGCGGCCCCTGCCGAGATGACGGTCCGTGAGTTCGTGTCTTTGGGCCGTTCGCCCTATGCGGGATTTCTGGACGGACACAGTCGCGAAGACGAAAGAATTATCGATTCCGCTATGGATGACATGGATGTTACTTTGTTTGAAAATTGCAAGGTGGCGGAACTTTCCGACGGGGAGTGAAGCCGTGTGTATTTGGCCCGTGCCCTTGCTCAGCAGGTAAGGCTCTTGCTGCTGGACGAACCCGATGCCTTTATGGATATTCCACGCCGCAAGAATTTGTTTGTAACTCTACAGAAATTGTCCCGGGAAAAAGACATGGCGGTAGTGCTTTCTACCCATTGGGTGGACTATGCCGAAAAATATGCGGACTCCATTTTGGCTTTTACTTCAAAGGGAAACCTGGAATTTGCACCTGCGGACCATGTCCGCGAACTTGGCCTTCTCTCTTGGGCGGAGGTCTAGATGAAGTCCCTTCTTATAGGATTGTGCGCGTTGTTGTTTGTGGCCTGTGCTTCGACGGGCGAAGGCGTTTCCCAGAGTTCTGTTGCAAAGCAACGGCATTTTTTGTGGAAGGTTTCGGATGGGGATTCCCATGTGTGGATTCTCGGGAGCATCCATTTTGCGGACAGTACCTTTTATCCTCTTTCATCAGACATTTCGAACGCTTTTGACGAGTCCGAGGAACTGGCGGTAGAAATCAACATCGCCGACGATTCCGTGGCGGCAACCGTTACAAAAAACAGTCTAGAAAAGGGTATGCTCCCCCAGGGGAAGCGCCTGAAAGAGGTGCTACCCATCGCCCTCTGGAATTCTCTGGACAGTCTTTGCACCGTGTGGAACTTTCCGAACATGGCACTCATGAATTTGCGGCCCTGGCTTGCCGCCATGACGTTAAGCTCCATCGCCATCCAGCGCTCGGGAATCGACCCTGCCTACGGTATAGACGCGGTCCTTTTGGACAGTGCCGCCCTCCGGGGCATGCCCATCGTTGGGCTTGAAACTGCCGAAGAACAGGTGGGCGCCCTGGCGGACTCTTCGGAAGGGGATTCATTGGGCATCTACTATTTGGAAAATACCCTGAAAGAGATTTCGGAACTGGATTCCATGGTGGCCCAGATGTCCCGCGCCTGGAAAACGGGAGACGATTCCCTGATGGTCCAGGTGTTGAATTCCGGGAAGAAGGCCGATTCGTCGGCACGGGACTCCCTGATGGAGGCGGAGTCCGATCGGCGGGTTTACAAGGAGCGGAACGAAAAGATGGCGGTCGGTATCGCACAGTTTCTCTCTGAAAACCGCAAGGTGTTCGTGGTGGTAGGGGCTGCCCATCTGGTTTTGGACCGGGACAATGTCATCGAGCTGCTCCGCCGCCGTGGCCTGAAGGTGGAACGGTTCTAATCAACCGTCATGGCGAATCCTGCCAACCGTCATGGCGGCCTTGAGCCGCCATCTAGATTCTTACTATCTTTGACCAGAGGTTTTTTCATGTACAAGATTCTTGCCGCTATCGTCCTTGCTCTTGCCTTTACCGCCTGCACCAACGCCGAAGCCGAGGCCGAAATCGCCCGCCTCAAGCAAGAGAATGTGACCCTCCAGTCCGAAATCAAGAACCTTCAGCAGACTTTGGATTCCGTCAAGGCCAAGTCCGATTCTATCTACAAGAACTTGTCCGATATGGACATGCAGTAGCCCCCGGGGGCATCCTCGCTCCTACGTCATGGCGGCCATCGAGCCGCCACCTGGCATCATCACTCCCTTTTCCTCATCCTCGCCTCTATCTTCGTCATCCTCGCGCAGGCGAGGATCCGCTATCATCTTGGTCGGGGATCTCCTTGCCCTTCCCATTGTCACCCTGGGGCCACACGAACCACCCCTCATTCCCCGCATTTCGCAGCCCCTTCATTTGGCATTACCGAAAATTTTATATGGATTGCATACAAACAAACTTCTTAAAAAGGATTGGGTATGAAAAAACGATTCATTGTTTTTTTCTTGCCGTCATGACTTTGCTTGCCAACTGCGCCAAGTACGGCCGCTTGTACACCTGGGCTATGGCAGCAAACGCTACGCAGTAGCACTAGGACCAGGTTACATCTGTCCGCTTCTATCGCAGTTTTTCTACGACACCCTTCACGTCGGTGAAGGCGCAGAAGGGCAGGCTTATTACCTGCCTGCAGATTTTTTCTGTCACGGGGCAGTTCGCGGATTTCGCACCGGCGGCAGCCACTTCAAAACAAGCCTGCTCATGCAGCGGCATGGGATAGTGGATGCAGTAGGGAATTCCTACGGCATCCAACCTTGCGATAAATTCATCCCGGTTCTCTGCCAGCACCGTGTACTGGGCGTAGGTGCTGGTGTTGCCTTCGGCTATGGCCTGTGGCATAACTCCCAGCATGTCCTTGAAAAGCTCGTCGTAAACCTTGGCGTTTTTCGCCCGCTGTTCCAGTTCCCGTTCCAGGTGGCGTAACTTGACCCGCAGCACTGCCGCCTGCAGGGCGTCCAGCCTGCCGTTCACGCCGATTTCCACGTGGCGGTAGCGTTCGCTGCTGCCGTGGTTTGCGATAAGCCTTGCTTTTTCCGCATATTCCGCGTTGACGGTAAAGATGGCCCCGCCGTCGCCGTAGCAGCCCAGGGGCTTACTGGGGTAAAAACTGGTAATGGAAATGTCCCCGAAGGTGCAGGCCCGGCGAGCGTTCCCCCCGGCAGCGGTCCCGCACCCGGTGCCACCAGCGGTATACGTCGCCCCGAAGGCCTGGGCGCTGTCTTCCAGTATCCAGAGGCCGCACTCGTCGGCGATTTTCCGCAGGGCCTCGTAGGGGGCGCACTGCCCGAACAGGTTCACCGCGATAATGCCCTTGGTCTTGGGGCCCACGAGATTCTTGACGCTTTCGGGGTCGATCTGGAGCGTTTTCGGGTCGATGTCGGCAAAAACGGGGATGCCCCCCAGTTTTGCCACGCATTCCGCCGGAGCGATAAAGGTAAAGTCCGGAACGATGACCTGGTCCCCCGGTTCAAGTCTGAGTACCATGAGGGCAATCTCGATGGCCTGGGTGCCGCTCCCGCAGGTGACCGTCTGGACCCCTCCGCAGTAGGCGGACAGCTCCCGCTCCAGGGCCTGGACCTCCGGTCCGCCGATGTAGCAACCGCTGTCAAGTACTGCTTTTTCGGCTTTTTCCAGCTCCTGCCGGTAGGCGTTTCTCTGGGCCGAGAGGTTTACAAAGGGCATCATAATGCGCAAAATTTAGCATTTCACGGCTTTTTGAGGGGTTGACATTATCTCCAACTTTACTATCTTTGAGCCAACAAATTTTAAGTAGGTTTTACCCGGAGATTAAAAGGTGCCTCAACACAAATCTTGCAAAAAGCGTCTGCGTCAGGCCGAAAAGGCCAACGCCATGAACCGTTCCGTCCGCTCTGCGATTCGTTCCAGCCTCAAGGTGATTCGCACTGCAACTTCCAAGGAAGCTGCCCTCAAGGAAATGCCCAACCTGTTCAGCATGTTGGACAAGGCTGCTGCCAAGGGTCGTGCCGGTTTCTGCGCTAATCGCGCCGCTAACTACAAGGCCAAGGCCGCCAAGGTCATCAACGGCCTCGCCTAATTGATCCTTTATTAGGAATTTTGAACCGGTACGGTTTCCCGTGCCGGTCTTTTCCGCATATAGGGAATAGGGGCCGTTTCGCTCATCGCACCCCGAGCCCCGAGCCTCGCGCCTCACATCTGCGACCGGCATGTAAACATTCGTTAATATCACTCAACTTGGAATATGCTCGGGACCGTAATTGCCCTTATTTTTTGTTTTTTCCTGAAATATGTTAAATGTTTTTTGCTAGATTATTAACTTGTATTATGGATATGAAATGTTTGTAAAATGAAGGGTGTCAGGGATTTGAAATGTCATCAATAAATTTTGCTACAAGAGAGATTAGTTGTAAGGTGGTGTACTACGGACCTGGTTTGAGTGGCAAGACCACGAACCTCCAGGTGATTCACCAGAAAATGCCCCAGGACAAGCGCACGGACATGGTGTCCTTGGCTACCGAAGGCGACCGTACCCTGTTCTTTGACTTCCTTCCTCTGAATCTTGGCGATATCAAGGGTTTCAAGACCCGTTTCCAGCTTTATACCGTTCCCGGTCAGGTTTATTACAACAGCACCCGTAAGCTGGTGCTTCGCGGTGTTGATGGCATTGTGTTTGTGGCGGACTCCCAGCGCTCCCGCCAGGCCGAAAACTTGGAAAGCCTCCAGAACTTGAGGCAGAACCTCCAGGATTATGGCATGGATCTGGATGACATGCCCTTTGTGCTTCAGTACAACAAGCGCGATATGGAGAATGTGTTCTCCCTGGAAGAACTGAATGCTGAATTGAATCCTCGCAATGTGCCCTTCTTCCCGGCTACGGCCCATAACGGAAAGGGCGTGGTGACGACCCTCAAGACCATCGCCATGCTGGTGATCGAAAAGTTTAACGTGAAGCAGGGATTTTTGCGCAAGGCCGCTGAAAGTGTGAACAACACCGGCGTTCATGACGTGTCCCTGACCAAGGAAGGCGTGTCTGTGAAGCAGGCCGCACCAAAGCCCCAGGTTCAACCCGAAGCGGCAGCTCCTTCTTCGCCTTTCAAGATGCCTTCTTTTGCGGCTCGCCCTCCTGCAGGGGCGGTTCCGTCCGGTAATGCCGGTTCGGGCTTGTTCCAGAAGGGAGCCACCTCTTCGCCGTTTGGTCGCCCACGTGCCGCCGCTACGGTCCCCCGCATGCCTACCTTTGGCCGCGCGATGGAAAAGCCTCAGGAAACTGGAGACGACGAAATTGAATTGCGTCCTTATGTTCCTAAGAAGAAGTAGAAGGAGTGTGTTATGAGCGATTTTACGATTTATTCCGATGACGTGGGCAAGGTCCGCCGCCTAATGGAAGCCTACCAGGCAAGCGTCAAGGCCGAATACATTGTGCTTTGCCACCGCGATGGTTCCATTATCGCCGAGGTGGGCTCTTTGGGTATCGATCCCACTCCTCTTGCCGTGCTGAGCACCGCTTCTTTCGACTCTGCCCGTCAGGTGGGTAACATGCTGGGTGGCGAGAACTTCCAGTCGGTGTCCTATTCCGGCGAAAACCGCTCCATCTACATTTCTCCTGTGGACCAGGCCTTGCTCCTGGTGCAGGTGTTCCCGGGCTCCAGGCTCCCGAACCGCATCGACGACTTCAATCGCCTGTTGGTAGAAAAACTGGTGGATGCCGTCCCGGCCTTTACCCAGAACACCAGTAAGCTTATCTAGTCGAGGCTTTTGTGGCAGGAATTCCGCCACTGCGCAATATCCGAAAGACGACGGTCATACTGGTCGCGGTGTTGCTTGCGTTCTTGGTGCACCGCACGGTGGCCTACCTTTCTACAGACGATTCCATCAAGGATGCGGGAAACACGGAACTTTCCCTGGCCCAGGGTACGGTGTGCAGGCATATCGTCAAGGAGACGCCGTTTGGCGCGGATTCTGTTTTCGAGGAAGGTTCCAGGCTTTACTTTTACACCACCATTTCTTCGGCCCTCAAGGACAGGGAAGACACCCTCTGGCATGTGTGGTATCACGGTATGGATACGGTGCAGGTGCTGCCCTGCAATTTGAAGAAAGATTCCGAAGCCTGCATTACGGAAATTCTGCCTGCCTTGCTGAAACCCGGCGAATGGAGCGTGGATTTGGTTTCGGGACGCAAGCTCCTTTATAGCCAACAGTTCGCGATTGACTCTACAAGCAGGTAGCTCCCATGCGCAAAGGCCCTTGGATAAAGGTGTTTTTGGGGGTACTGTTGTGGAGTCGGGCTTTCGCCTTGAACATGGATTCTATACCCGTGTGGAATCCGGACTACCTTGTCCGAAATAACGATTTGCGTGAACTGGACGGCGGTGCGCAAGGCCGCGACGGGTCAGCAATTTCGGGGCTTTCCACTCACGGTTACAAGACCATGCAGGTGACGGTGGGCGATGGCGGTACCCAGGTGGATCAGGAGTTGCGGCTTTCTATACAGGGCTTTGTAGGCGACAGCGTCTATATAGACGCTTTGCTTTCGGACGTGGACCGCCGTGCCGGTGACCAGACCACCGCCACCTTGCAGGAAGTGGACCAGATATACTTTCGTGCGGAGTCCAGGCACTGGATGGTGCACCTGGGCGACTTGATTTGGCGGGACAGGAACATGGGCTTGTTCGGGTTGGAAAGGGCTAGCCTTGGGGCCATGGTTGGGCTCAGGGGAGGCTATACCGAAGTCCGCGGCATGGCGGGCACAGACGAGACCAACCGCATTGTCCGGGTGATGAACGGCGTGAGCGGCCAGCGGGAAGGCTACTCCATCAGTGACGACGGTAGTTACCTTTCGGTGGTGCCTGGCTCTGAGCGGGTCTATTTGAACGGGAACCTGCTGACATCTGGCGTGGATTACGAGGTGAACTACGCAGGAGGCCTTTTGAATTTCAAGGGCCGCCGAAATCCCGGTCCTGATGACGAGATTCGTGTAGAATACGATGCCTACGATGACGGGAACATCTACAACATGTACGCCGCCCATGGCGCCTACAGGCATCCGAACCTGTACCTGGACGTTTCGGGATTCCGTCTGGAAAACGACCGTCACCGCATGAAACGCGGCCTCTGGACCGACGAAGATTACAAGATGCTCAAGCACGACGACGGAAGTGAATTTATTCGTGACGATTCTTTGGGGGCGCTCCGCAGGCCCGAGCGGACAGACCGCGCTGGCGCACGACTTCGGCTTCAGGGAGACAGGCGTTTCTATGCGGACTTGGAAATGGCCATAAACCGCACGGATTCCAACACGGTCTCTCACCGAGTGGACGGGCCCGAAGGTTACGGCTACCGCTGGTATGTCACCTCCGATTCGTCGGAAAATATGAAAAAGTTTCCGCTGGCTTTTTCCGTTTACGGAAACTACATCCAGGAAGAATTCGGGATTGGCGAATTTCAAGGCAGCGACAAGGACTGGGACAGTTTCAGTCTTCTAGACGAATGGGACTTGGACAGCGCCGCCCTTGTAGATGGCGACCTGCGTCACGACGAATTCGGCATGCGGCTGAGACTTGCTACGGGTTGGTTCCTTCATGGAATCTGGGGCTACCGGCAGGGCGAAAAGGAAAGCTGGAATTCTTCTAGGGGAGGGGTTTCTTTAATCCATAAGTCCAACTTGGTAAAAAGCGATGTGGGCGCGTTTCGGGTGGAAAGTTTTCAGGAGCAGGAACGGGTCCGTTACCAGTCCTTGGGAAATGTGGAGTTCTTGAAAGGACTTTTGCGGCCCTTCGGAAATTTTGACCTGCGCTATACGGAAAGCGATTCCTTGGGCCGTGAAAACCAGGTGGCTTACGGCAAGACCGGCACCGGAATCCAGATGGTGGGGGACTCCTGGAACATAAGCGAAGGAGCGGAAACCAAGACGGCTAAACGCAAGGGCGATACTTTCGGCAAGGATTGGCGGGACTCCCTGCAGTCCGTGGCCTGGATCCAGAGCGCTGCTTGGCAGAGCCGTTATGCACAGCTGGACCATTTCTTGCAGTACGAACGCCGTAGCGAAAATGGTGGCCATTCCGAGAACAGCTGGGTCGGGGATTTTCGCGGGACCTTCGGTCACGAGGAAATAGGGCTGGTATCTAGCGTAGATTACAAGCTGGGGCTCACCGAGGAACAGACCTACACGCCAATCTACAAGGCTGTGGCCAAGGGCACTGGAGATGTGCGGTACGACAGCCTGACCGGCAGTTTTATTGAAGGGGTAGATAACGGAGATTTTGTTTACGAGGGTATGGGCCGTAACGATTCCTTGGGGGCGATTCTTGCTTCCAATGCGGCGTTCCGGATGGATATTGACTGGAGCCCTGGAATTTCTCTCGGTATCCGGCGTGGCATTCTGCGGGACATTTCATTGGGTGGAACATTCGACGGAGTGGGGGAGGACACCACCGGCAAGAAAATCTACTTTCCGCCGGCCACGCCTTCGCAGCTGCGGGAGATTTCTTCGGGAACGGTGAGCTACGAGTTGCGGGGCACCTGGGCTCACCCCCGCGGGATTACCTTTACTTACAAGCCCGGTGCCGATTACGACAAGAAGCTCAGTTCCATCAGTTATTTCGAGACCCGGTTCCATCACCTGCTGGATGCAGGATTCCAGATAAATGACGCCCACTTTGTGGGAGCGACCTTGCTTTTAGAAGATGTGGAACTGAAGGCCCTGCAGGTTCTGGACTGGGATACCCGCGATATTTCGGGCCGGTATCGCTTTGATTTCTGGAACGGGTTCTTTGTGCAGCCCGGCGGCCGTTACCGCACGGGCGAGGGCGAAGACGACCAGGATTACGCTTTTGACGCCTACCTGTGGGAAGGTTCCCTACGCCTGGGCTATAACCGCAGAGATATGGTAGATGGGTTCGTGCAGTTCTCGGTTATCCAGATGGAAAGCGGCGACGACCTGATTCCCTACCAGATGATGGACGGCTACAGCGATGGCCGCACCTACCGGCTGGAATCTTCCGTTTCTGTAGATATAAACGACTTTATTTCTTGCGGACTGCGTTATGTGCTCAGGTTTGGCAATGCCGAAGAGAATATTTTTCAGAAGTTGACAACGGAAGCGAGGGCGTATTTTTAGGTTAGGGGATAGGATCTAGGGGTTGGGTTTTAGGTTGTAGGTAGTGATTAGTGATTGGTGGTTAGTGGTTAGGATAGATGGTTTCAAGAGTTGTCATCCTCGCGTCCTGTGGTGAGCGAAGTCGAACCAAGGCGAGGATCCGATTGAGAATGTGAGATGTGGAATGTGAAGTGTAAAATCCTGTTTGTTCTTGCCTTGGCGTCTTCCGCTTTTGCGGGAGAGGCGTCTTTGTGCCGTATCCACAAGGTGGTATGGGTCGGGGAACATTCCGCCTATGACGAAGCCCACTTGAATCTGGTAGAAGGTTCACCCTGCGAAGCCTGGCACAATGCGGCATCCCGCTTGGCGCGGGACTACGAAGACCGTGGCTTTGCGGCAGTTCAGGTTGTAGGAAAAATGCATTACGGCATGGGTGGCGCTTCGGGTAAGGATACTCTGGGAGTCTTGATGGTGGAGCTGAAACGTGGGGCAGGGTATGTTTGGGCCGCACCCGAGAACCTGGACTCCTCGGGCACGGACCCTGAAGTGTTCCGGAGGCTCAGCGGCATCGAAGAAGGCGCACCTGTTTCTCTGACGGACCTGGAACGGTCCGAGCGAAAGCTTGCCCGTCTCGGGTATTTTGAACAGACGGCTCCCGCAAGGTTGTTCCGCGACCCTGCAAGAAACAGGCTCGTGCCAGCCTTCAGCATGAGGGCGGCCCGGAATTCCGAAGCCGAAGGGCTCTTGAGCTATTCCAGCGAAGACAACCTGTGGGAAGGCCAGGTGAACGTGAAACTCTACAACATCCTGGGAACGGCCAGGGACTTGACTCTGGAAGGATTTACGGGAGAAAGTTCCCGTCATCTGGATTTTATGTACAAGGAGCCCTGGATTTTCGGCACCCCCTGGAACATAGTTTTGCGGGGACAGTTTGACGAAGAAATTTATTCTGTGGAATCGGATTCCCTGGACGGAAAGATGAAGGATGTGACGGAGCGTATCGCCATGGGCGAAGTCGGTGTGACTCGGGATATCGGTTTTGACTGGAACATCGGGATTTTCTTCGGCATGAGCGAAGACGATAAGCACACCACCTTCGAGGTGAGCTACGTTTCTTTGGACCGGTTCGTGCTCCCGAGACGCGGATTCAAGATGCAGGGCTCTGCCACCTGGAAAATGGACCGACCCGATTCCCTGGACAATTATCTGGAAAGCCATGCCAAGATTCTTTCCTATTACCCGTTGTTCGGGAATGTCATCACCCGCTTCACGGGGGCTGCCGGCGGAATTTTCCCCACAGATGTCGCTCTGAAACGTACCGACTATTTCGCTCTGGGTGGCATGGACAGCTTCAAGGGTATGGGTTACCGTTTTATGCGGAGCCGTGCCTACGGTTTTTCAGAATTGGCCCTGCTTTGGCAAGGCGGTTACAACTTGAGTGTCGAGGCCTTTTATCAGCCTGGACTGTACCGCGGGTTTGCTCCGGAACGCGGTTGGAAACGTGAACAGGATTACGGTGTTGCCTTTACGCAATACCGCGGCAACTGGAGTGTGAATCTGTACTATGCACTACGAAACGGAGAAAATTACTTGGACGGAATTATCGGATTTGGATTGAAAACATTGTTCTAGGGGTGCAACGATAGCAGCCCCGAAGGATTATTTTTTATACTTGGGTTTCTTGTAATGAGAGGTTTTGAATGATTGTATCTTGGATGACCACCAACAAGTGTAACCTGACCTGCAAGCACTGCTACCAGGATGCAGGCGAAAACAAGTCGGCTGAACTCACGACGGCAGAGGCTTTGAAACTGATTGACGAGATTGCCAAGGCGGGGTTCAAGATCATGATTTTCAGTGGCGGCGAACCCATGACCCGTCCGGATATCGTTGAGCTGGTGACTCATGCTACAAGCAAGGGTCTTCGCCCGGTGTTCGGTACCAACGGTACCCTAATTACTCACGATTTGGCCTTTAAGCTTAAGGCCGCCGGTGCCATGGCCATGGGCATCAGTATCGACAGCATCGACCCGAAACGCCACAACGATTTTCGTGGACTGCCCAACGCTTTCGAACTCACTATGGCGGGCATTGAAAACTGCAAGGCGGCCGGGCTTCCGTTCCAGATTCACACCACCATCATGGACTGGAACCAGAATGAAATTTTTGACATCATGGACTGGGTCAAGGAAATTGGTGCAGTGAATCACCAGATATTCTTCCTGATTCCTGTGGGCCGTGGAAAAGAAATAGAAGACCACGCCCTCCGTGTAGCTGAATACGAAAGCCTGCTCCGTCGCATTATGGAAAAGAGCCGCACGCTCGGCATTCCCGTGAAACCTACTTGCGCTCCGCAGTTTTTGCGCATCGCCGACCAGCTGGACATCAAGACCCGCTACAGCCGGGGCTGCCTTGCGGGCATTGATTACTGCATCATAAGCCCTATCGGCAAGGTGCGCCCCTGCGCCTACATGATGGAAGAGGCTGGAGATGTTCACGATACTCCTTTCGACGAAATCTGGGCCAATGCGGATGTGTTCAAGAAACTTCGCACCAAAGCCTATTCTGGGGCTTGCGGCAAGTGCAAGTTCAACGACCGTTGCGGAGGTTGCAGGGCTCGTGCCGCCTACTACCACGACGGCGACTACATGCAAGAAGACAGCTACTGTGCCTACGGTCGCGGATTAAAGTAGACTATTGCAGGAGTGTTCCTAAAAAAAGAACTTGACAGCGATGGCAATCAAGATGATTCCAGCAAAAATTTGAGGTAGGTTGCTCTTGAAAATTCTGGCGGCACGGTTTCCGATTTCAAAACCGAGAATTCCGAACATAAATGCTGCTAGCGCTATGGTGATGGTGGCAATGACTATGTCAATTTCGACGAACGCAAATGATATACCGATGGTGAGGGCGTCAATGCTGGTGGCGAGAGAAAGCAGTACGATACTTGCAAAAGACAGGTTTACAATCTTGTGCACGTGCTCCTTTTTGCGGAAGGCTTCCAAGATAAATTTGGTTCCTAGCAGGCAGAGAATGGCACAGGCAATAATGGAACCCAGGTCA
The DNA here is from genome assembly GCA_017503015.1 of Fibrobacter sp. Taxonomy (NCBI): domain Bacteria; kingdom Pseudomonadati; phylum Fibrobacterota; class Fibrobacteria; order Fibrobacterales; family Fibrobacteraceae; genus Fibrobacter; species Fibrobacter sp. The sequence continues at coordinate 13,950 of JAFVTX010000056.1, forward strand.
TGTATCCAGTGTCTTGCTAGGGTTCCAGAAAAGAACCCTACAAGGGTCATGCCTCCCTGAAAGAACCCGAAAGACAACGCAAGAACAAGGGCTTTTAACCGAGACACTCCCGAGCGCCCCAGCCCAATAGAAGTGGCCACGGCAAAGCAGTCCATGGCCTCGATGACCGCAATGAGAATTACGGAAAGATAACTCAAAATCGCCTAATAGGTTTAGGTGTTCTTGAACAATTCTTCTTTGTCTATGGCCTTGAAGTTGGTCGCCTTCAGGGCTTCAATGGCCTTGTCCGTATCCTGGAAACGGAGAATCATAATGTTGGATCCATTCAAGGTAGAGGGGTAAGCGTACATGTAGTCGATCTGCTGGCTCCCAACGGCGGTGCTTAGGAGTTCGGCAAGACCACCGATGGCGGCATTTACAGGACAGGCCACCACGTCGGTAATGGTGGCGCTGAGACCCGCCTTGGCGAGCACGTCCACGGCCTTTTCCGGATTGTTCACAATCAGGCGGATAAGACCGAATTCGCCGGAGTCGGCAAGCGTGAGCGAAAGGAGGTTCACGCCGGCGTCGGCAAGGGACTTGCACACCGCCTGGAGACGGCCCGGACGGTTAGAGACGAAAACTGAAACTTGCGGGATTTTCATTTGAGATACTCCTATTTTAAAACTTCTTGACAAAAACGAAGAGTGAGATGAGTTGTCAGTAATGAGTTGTGAGTGTATAGTTTGGCGCCAATGGCGCGATTATTGAAACTCAAAGGTGCGAAGCACCGACTCATTACTCACTACTCACTACGCCTTCGGCGTTACATCTTCTTCCTGTTATCCACCACTCTCTTCGCCTTGCCTTCGCTACGCGGCAGCGAGTCGGGCTCGCACAGCGTGACAATGACGGAAATGCCGAGAATCTGCTCGATGGAATGTTTGAACTTCTTGTTCAGCTGTTCCATGGCGCCCATGGAGTCGCTCACCATGTCGCGGGAGACTTCTACCTTGACCTCAAGCGTATCCATGTTGTTCTTGGTGTCGAGCACAATCTGGTAGTGCGGCAGAGCCTTTTCGGCACGGAGGAGGGCAGTCTCAATCTGGCTCGGGAACACGTTCACGCCACGCATAATGATCATGTCGTCGCTACGGCGGCCGATGCGACGGATACGGCGGATGGTGCGGCCGCACTTGCACTTGGTCTTCTCGATGGCGGTGATGTCTCGGGTGCGGTAGCGGATGATGGGCATGGCCTTCTTGCTGAGCGTAGAAAGCACGAGTTCGCCCTCTTCGCCGTCCGGCAGCGGTTCCAGCGTTTCGGGGTCGACGATTTCGGGGTAGAAGTGGTCTTCAAAGATGTGGATGCCGTCGCGGCACTCGCATTCGCAGCCCACGCCCGGTCCCACGATTTCGGAAAGGCCGTAGATGTCATACGCTTTGATGCCGGTCTTTTCTTCGATGTAGTCGCGCATGCCGTCGCTCCACGGTTCTGCACCGAAGATGCCGCGCTTGACCTTCAGGTCACGGATGTCAACACCCATCTTTTCGGCAACGTCGATGATGCGGACAAAGTAACTGGGCGTTCCACCCACCGCGGTGACGCCGAAATCCTTCATGAGCATCACCTGGCGTTCGGTATTGCCGCCGCTGATGGGGATGACGGTTGCACCGAGGGCTTCGAAACCGCCGTGGATGCCGAGACCGCCGGTGAACAGGCCGTAGCCGTAGAAGTTCTGCACGATGTCGGTACTCCTGAACCCGCAGGCGAGGAGCCCGCGCTTCACGACCTGGGCCCACACATCCATGTCTTCCTTGGTGTAACCTACCACGATGGGCTTGCCGGTGGTGCCCGAACTTGCGTGCAGGCGCACAACTTCGCTCAGGTCTACGGCGAAGAGCCCGTATGGGTAGGTGTCGCGCAAGTCCTTCTTCATGGTGAAGGGGAGCTTGGCCACGTCCTTGAGGGTCTTGATGTCTTCGGGCTTTAATCCCTTCTCGTCCATGCGTTCACGGAAGAGCGGGACCTTCTCGTAGGCAAGCTTCACGGTGGCGCGCATGCGCTGCAGTTGCAGTTCGCGGAGTTTTTCTTCGGGCATGAAGTCCAGGGCCATTTCGGGCAGGACTCTATTTTCTTCGTCATTCCAGGCGGTTGAACGCATATAAACCTCAGATAGCGGTCTTTGAGACCAGTGTGAAAATTACGGAGTAGAATTTATCTTTTTTTCTTTGGAATTAATCAAAAAAAATGAAAAAATTTGGATAGGATGGATGATTTAGGCTCCTTGACAAAAAATGTAAAGTTTATGGAATCTTGATAGGCTTTTATCCCTCTTTTAGAGTCTTTTTGTGGGCTTATTCCTCGTCTTTTTTGTATTTTTGGGCAGAATTTTGTCTTTTTTGCATTGATAGGTAGGTTTATTCTGCGCCTTCGCGTTGTTTGTTTGTTGCTCATTTTTGTGGCTGTTGCGTCGGCCCAGCTTCTGGATATGTCCCAGATGTCTGCCGACTATATGGCAGAGAATAAGGTACATAAGGTCCGTGTGGAGGGAAACCAACATATGGACGAACGGGCTGTGCTCAGTCGAATCGGAATTCGGGACGGTCAGAGCTATTCCCCTGCGGCCTTGTCCGAAAAAGTCCAGGGGGCGGTGACAAGCCTTTACCAGTCGGGTCTTTTTGATGATGTGACGGCTTGGGTGGACTATGTGGGTGACGGTTCCGATGTGGACCTGATTTTCAAGATTAAGGAACTGCCTGCTTTGGACACGGCCATCATTGACGGCTGTGATGAAATTTCTGAAGAAGATTTACGGCTCAAGATTCGCATGATCCCGGGCCAGGTTTACAGCAAGAGCCAGCTGGAACGGGACCGTCAGGCCATGATAGACTATTACCATTCCGAAGGTTACCTGCTCGCCGAAGTGGGATACCGCGAAACGGCCACTGACGAGAACAAGAACCAGGTGACCTTCATTGTCCGTGAAGGGGAAAAGGTCAAGGTTCGTCAGTTCGATATTCAGGGTAACGACAATGTGCCTGCTGAAGACATCATGGAACACATGCTGACCAAGCTGGACCAGTGGTGGGGTGGTGGCGAATTCAAGGAAGCCGTCTTTGAAGCTGACCGAGATACGGTGCTGAATGTTATCCGTCATTTCGGTTACTTGGATGCAGAATTGACCGAATATTATGCGGAGTATCTGCCCGATTCTAGTTGCCTGTTCTACCTAGGAAGAATGGTCCCTGTCGGGGAATCCTTACAACCGCTCTACGATCAGTTGAACCGAGCCATGGGTGATACCGCTACCGCTATGGCCAAGATGGCGGGCAAGCCCACCATGGAGGTGACTCATTATTTCCGTAATGAACGTGTTGGGGCTCACGGTTATGTGTCCCGTCCGCTACCCCAGGTCAAGTCCGAAGAAGATGCTCTGAAACTCATCAACGATATTATCCGCTACGAAAAGTCCCGTAAGGAATGGTTGAAGATTGTGGCTGGCCGCAAGTTCAACAACCCGAAGATTGACTCCCTCAAGAATCTTAAGAAACTTCGTCCTTACGAAGAAAAACTCCTGGTCCGCTACATGATCGAGGACATGTTCCCGGCCCTCAACAAGTATGACAACATTAAGACATCCAGTGCGATTTGTATCCACATTTCCATGATCGAGGGCCGCAAGTACTACATGGGCAATGTCCACTTTACCGGAAATGAGGTTCTGGGCGATGCCGTACTGAATTACGCCTTCCGCCTGGATAGCGGAGAGGTCTTTGACCAGTATAAGTACGACGCCTCACGCAAGGCTATTCTGGATTCTTATCGTGAAGATGGCTACCTGTTCGCTCAGTTTGACGAGGAAAGGACCTTCGTGAACGATTCCGTGGTGAACTTGACTTACCGCATGCGCGAAGGTTTGCCTGCTTCTATCCACAAGGTCTATATACGCGGCAATACCAAGACGAACGAAAAGGTCATCCGTCGTGAAGTGCGCCTGTATCCGGGCGACACCTACCGCCAGTCTTCACTGGAACGTAGTTTCCGCGAAATCATGCAGCTGAACTACTTCGACATGGTGACGCCCGACATCAAGGTAGTGGGTGACCAGGAAGTGGACCTGGAATTCAACGTGCAAGAAAAGGAAGCGGGCACAGGCCAGTTCAGCTTGGGGGTGTCTTATAGTCAGAGCGATGGACTTGTGGGTACGGCCAGTGTTTCTATTCCCAACTGCTGTATGGGTAACGGTCAGGCGGCCTCCTTCAGCGTGGAATACGGCATGGATAAGAAGAGTGCTTCCATCAGTTTCCAGGAGCCTTGGTTCTTGGACAAACCCATTACCGTGGGTACAAGCCTCAGCTATAGCTGGTGGAATATGAGCGATTACGACGACCCGGACATTACCCGTTACGGTGGTCAGGTCTATGTGGGTAAACGTCTCAAGTGGCCTGACGACTACTTCTATGGTCAGGTGGGTTACAGCTGGCTTATGAACAAGCAGGGCCCCAATATTGACGACAGCTATGTAGTCTATACCGGTCTGGAATCGGCGGTGAACTTCCGCCTGATCCGCGACGATAAGAACCTGCCCCAGTTCCCCACGGACGGTTCCCGCTACGTGCTGGATGTTCAGGTGGCAGATGATGTGCTGTATAGTGACTTTGAGTTCGTCAAGACGGAACTTACTATCAAGTGGTGGTTCCCCTTGTTCCGTGACCGCTTGGCCATCGCCCTTACCAATGAATACGGTGTCATCTTCGGCGATCAGCTCCAGTATAGAACACTCTACACCATGGGCGGTGTTCTCGGTTATGAAGGCATGATGCGTGGTTACAGTTCGGGCTCTATCGGTTACCGGCGCTTGGGTCGCAGCTTCCAGTATATTGGAGCGGAACTCCAGCTGGCCATTGTACCCCAGACATTCTACTTGTTGCCCTTCTTCTTTGATGCGGGTAACGTGTTCGGCGAACGCTATAACCCTAAGACCAAGGTGGCCAAACCCAGCCGCAATCCTTTGAGCGAATGGGATCCCACCAGTCTCAAGAAGGACTACGGTTTTGGTTTCCGTGTGGTAGTGCCCATGCTCGGTATTATCGGCTTCGACTTTGCTTGGCCTTTGGATGTGGGAGAAACCTATTCTGGTTTGCAGCGTACCCAGGTGGGTGACATGGAATTCAACTTTGTGATAGGCCAAGGATTCTAGGAGGCTTTATGCTCGAAAAATCTTTGATTCGTCGTCTGGTGATTTTGCTAGCTATGCTTCTGGCGTGCTCCGCCTTTGCCGAAGATGGACTGCGCATTGCCCATGTGGATTCCAAGCTAATCTTTGACGGCTACAAGGGAACCAAGAAGGCCCAAGAAGAATATGACCGTCAAGTGGCCAAGTGGGAACAACAGGGTAACTTGATTCAGAAAGAACTGGCCGCTATCAAGGAAAAGTTGGATAAGCAGGTACTGATGCTTTCTGACGAAAAGAAGCGTGAACTGGAAGCCGACTACGCCAAGAAGGAAACGGAACTGAAGGAATTCATTGACCGTGTTTATGGCCGCAAGGGTGAGCTTATTACCGAAAACGAGAAGGTGAGCGGTCCCATTATCCAGCTAATTCGCAAGGCCATCAATGAGATTGCCTTGCAAGAAGGCTACGATATGGTGGTGGACCGTGCAACAGGTGCGGTGGTATTCTGGAAAAAAGAGAACGACCTGACCCAGAAGGTACTGGATTACTTGAACAACCGCTAATAGCGCCTGTCATAAATTTCGTTTAAGGCTTCGCCAATTTTATCGGTAGGATTCTGTTTTTAGAATCCTATTTGCATTTTTGACCCGGTCTGGGCTTGGAGACTTTACGTCTTTCAAAGCGTAGTCGAGTCCCATTTCTTGATATTTTGCAAGAGCCAAGGAATGGTAGGGTAGCACTTCCACTTTCTTGACGTTGGATAGTGACTGGATAAATTCCTTGGTCTTTTCTAGATATTCGTCGTTATCGCTAATCCCCGGAACTAGCACGTGTCTGATCCAGATGGGTTTGCGGATTTCGTTCAAGTAGCGGAACATGTCCAGGTTGTGTTCAATGGAATGGCCAGTGAGTTTTTTATGCTGCTCGGGGTCAATGATTTTCAGGTCTACCAGGAGTAGATCGGTAACTTCCATAAGTTGCTTGAACTTGCTGAAGTAGGGTTCGGTGCGGACAAAGTTTACCCCGGAAGTGTCTATGCAAGTGTGTACTCCCGCCGATTTTGCCAGGGTGAAAAAATCCAGCAAGAAATCCATCTGCATCAGGGGCTCGCCACCACTGACGGTAATGCCTCCGTCGCTTCCCCAGTAACTCTTGTAGCGGAGGGCCTTTTTCAGCAGGTCTTCTGCAGAAATGTCAAAGGCTCCCGCCTTGTCCCCCTTGAAATCCCAGGTTTCCGGATTGTGACAGAATAAGCACCGCATGGGGCACCCTTGTGTGAACACCACAAACCGGACTCCGGGGCCATCTACGGAGCCAAATGTTTCCAGTTTGTTGATTCTGCCGAGCATGTTCGTAAAGTTACAAAATAGTTCAAGGCGAATGTGCTAAAATTTCTATGTTTACGCTATACAAACTTATAAAATTGGCTCATTATGAAAATTGCTGTAACTGGTGGTGCAGGCTATATCGGTAGCCACACGATTATAGAGTTAGACAAAGCCGGCCATTCTGTGGTGGTGGTGGATAACCTTGTCAATTCTTGCGAAGAATCTCTCCGCAGGGTTTCGAAGATTATTGGTAAAGATGTGCCCTTTGTGAAGGCGGATGTCCGGGATGCTTTTGCCATGGACGCCCTGTTCAAACAAAATAAGTTTGATGCCTGCATTCATTTTGCCGGACTCAAGGCCGTTGGGGAGTCTGTGGAAAAACCTCTGGAGTATTACGAGAACAACATGAACGCCACGTTCGTGTTGCTCAATGCAATGCGTAATAACGGAGTCAAGAACATTATCTTTTCTTCTTCGGCTACGGTCTATGGCAATCCGGCAGAAATCCCCATTACTGAGAACTGTCCCAAGGGCGCTATCACCAACCCTTACGGTCAGACCAAGTCCATGCTGGAACAGGTGCTGATGGACTTGCAGAAGTCCGACCCCGAATGGAATGTGGTGCTGCTGCGCTACTTCAACCCTATCGGGGCGCACCCCAGTGGTCTCATTGGCGAGGATCCTAACGGGATACCCAACAACCTGATGCCCTATATTTCTCAGACGGCAGTGGGAATTCGCAAGGAATTGGGTGTATTCGGTAATGATTACGATACTCCCGACGGAACGGGTGTTCGGGACTACATTCATGTGTGCGACCTGGCGGCTGGACATGTGAGTGCTTTGCAGGCTATTGAACGCAAGTGCGGCCTTGCCATTTACAATTTGGGAACGGGACATGGTTATTCCGTGTTGGACGTGGTCAATGCTTTTGAGCGGGTGAACGGGGTCAAGGTGCCCTATAGCATTAAACCCCGCCGTGCAGGGGATATTGCCACCTGCTATTGCAACCCCGAAAAAGCCTATAAAGAATTGGGTTGGAAAGCTCGGTTCGGTATTGAGGAAATGTGTCGCGACGCCTGGAATTGGCAGAAGAACAATCCCAAAGGTTATCGGGGCTAGTTTTTTTCTATACTTGGTAAAAAATTAAAAATCGGTTTTTGAATGTCTGAAAACGAACAGAGAGCAACAATTAGTTTGGCGCAAATCCAAACCCCACAGACCGGGGATACCATCACCTTGATGGAAGCCCTGGGAATTTTGTGGAAAAAGAAATTTGTATTGATCTTGTTCATGGTGGTTGGTGCTGCGATAGGTATCCTGCTGGGAAACTGGATTCGTCCTCAGTACACCAGTGACGCCCTTTTGCAGATTGACGTGAAGGGAAACAAGACCAGCAAGGCCATGGGCGAGATGGGCGCCCTTTTGGATGTGGCTAGCCCCGCTGATGCTGAAATTGAACTGATCAAGAGCCGCATGGTTCTTTCCAGTGTCGTTGAAGACGAACACCTTTGTTTCAAGGCTTCCCCTGTTGGCCGTCTGGATCGATTGATGCACCAAGAAGGCCGTATGGATTTGGAACACCTCTATATTCCGGAAAGGGCTAGGGATGGTGTCTGGAAAGCTGTGGTAACAGGCCCCGGTTCTTACGTGGTGGTCACTCCCGAGGGTTCAGCTCTCGTAGAAGGAGTGGTCGGGGACATGATCAAGGCTCCCTATGCAGACGACACCTTGGCAATCCGTGTGAATTTCTTGCGGGCTCAAGAGGGAAAGGTGTTTGTGCTTTCTCAAATAAACGCCTTGTCTGCAATAAGGTCCTTGGCGAAAGGATTGAATGTTGCTGAGAAGGGCAAGAAATCGGGTATTATTTCGGTATCCTATTCTCACCGTTTCCCGGACAGGGCTGCAGCAATTCTGAACAGTGTCGCTAATACATATCTGCGTCAGAATGTAGAGATGCGTAGTGCAGAGGCTGAAAAGACTTTGGAATTTTTGGAAGAACAGCTGCCGGGAGTTAAAGCCAAGCTGGATAGTGCTGAAAAAGTACTTGCCGACTATCGTTACAGGATTGGCTCTGTGGATATGACGGGCGAAACACAGGTACACCTGCAAAAAGAGGTGGACTTGCAGAAGCAGATTCTCCAGATGGAGCAGGAACGACAGAGGGTGACCCGCTTGTTCAAGGCCGAACACCCCAACGTGCTTACGTTGAACAAACAATTAGACAAGCTGCGTAAAGAACTGGCTAAGCTCAAGGTCAAGACAGAGAAAATGCCTTTGACCCAGCAAGAGGTGATGCGCCTTCAGGAAGAGGTCCAGGTAAACAACGCCCTTTATACCACCATGCTGAACAATATCCAGCAGCTCCGTGTGGTTCGTGCAGGCGAAGTGGGCAATGTGCGTGTGGTCGATTTTGCCCAGGTGGAGTCGAAACCCAGCAAGCCCAAGAAGTTCAACATTCTCGTTTGTTCCGTTGCTGCAAGCTTTATGCTTGGAGTGCTGCTGGTGTTCCTGCTGCGTATGCTTAGGAATGGCGTTCGCAGTTCCCTTGAAGTCGAACGTGAAACGGATACAAGCGTCTATGCCAAGATTCCTGAATTCAAGGATGGTGTTAAATCCTTGGCTAGGGGCAAAAAGCACAAGGCTTTAGTCCTTACCGCTCCGGACAACCCGGCTTGCGAAGCTATGCGTTCTTTGCAGACGGCAATTGACTTTTCGATGTCAGAAGAAAAGCGCGTGATGATGGTTACCGGGATGATCCCCGGCGTTGGAAAGTCGTTTGTGAGCATCAATCTGGCAACTCTTTATGCAATGTCGGGCAAGAAGGTTTTGCTTATAGATGCGGATATGCGCCGCGGAGTGCATCACAGTGGCAAGAAATATGGTCTTGCCGATGCCCTGTGTGGCAAGTGCAACTTGCAAGAGACTGTGTCTATTGCCGAAGTGGAAAATCTTTTCATCATGGGCGCAGGCAACGCAACCATTGCGCCTACGGACATGCTGAGAGGTGGTTCTTTTGAACAGCTTCTTCATTTGGCTAAGCAGCATTTTGACGTGGTTGTCGTGGATACGCCGCCTATGGACTTGGTGACAGACGCCGAACTGATTTGCGGCTTGGTGGATTTCAACCTGCTTGTTCTTCACTATGGCAAGCATTCCATGGATTCTATCAAGGATGCGGTTGGCCGTCTCAAGCGCTATAGCGAAAAGCCCTGCGCCTTTGTGATGAACCACTGCGAGCACGAGCCGGGCCATTATTACGGCCATTACTACGGCAAGTATTACAGTAAAAAGAAATAGCAAGGTGCTTTTCGGCATCTAGTCCGAGCGGTCGTTGTGAGCAAAAAGCGCCTCGTATTAACGAGGCGTGTTTGCGAAAGCGAGGACCAGCCCAGCACTTGGTGCTAGACTCTAGTCCGAGCGGTCATTAAACCTCACCTCCATATAAAAAGACCCACACGGCTAGCGATATTGCTTTTTCGTGAGCCGGAGCCACTGATATTAATCAGTGGTGTAGGCGAGAGGATTGGCCAACCAGAATGCCTTGGCAAGAATTGGGCCAATCCGGTCATATAAAAACTCCAGAAAATAAAAACCCACACAAGGTGGGTTTTTATTTTCTGGAGGTGAGGGGAGTCGAACCCCTGTCCAAAATCACGTCCATGTCCATTCCTACAAGCTTTCCCTTCGTATTTAAGGTCTCGTCTTATCCACGCCCAAGAAGGTCGGCGCAGAGTTTGACCAGCCTAGTGAATCTCGGAACCTACCCCCAGGC
>JAFVTX010000057.1 GCA_017503015.1 Fibrobacter sp.
ATTCCATCACATTGGCTCAAACTAAAGAAGAAAAAGAAAATTATCAACGAAATGCGGGTTTGATGTTGCATTCTTTGGTTTTTTTTCAAGAAGCGCAGTTAAGTTATGAAGAAAATAATCATAACAAAGAAAGTGAGCAATTGCTAGATATGGCAGTCGATGAGTTGCAGCAATCTGTCACATCTGTTGCTCTTTGTGCAATAACAGGTGGTATAGGAGGTACTGCTGTCGCTGCAAAAAAAATATCAGCTAAAATCGTAATCGAAAAAGCTTGCCTTGGAATAAAAAATTCTAATTTTATAAGTCTTTTCTTTAAACATCTGTTTAAAAAGAAACAGTTAGAACAGCAACGAAAAGAATTTTATCATTTTTTAGTTGCTGTTTTTGATAAATTGAATCGTTATCGAAAAAATTTTGGAAATAATCAAATAATCCTTGCAGAAATGATCAACGATTATAGGGAAAAAATTATTGAAGACGCTGGTGATAAAACAGAAGAACTAAAACGCCTTGCAGAACAAAATGGAGAAATTTTGAATTATATGCCCGTGTTACCTTCAGAGCCCAGTAAGGGTGTGCTTGCGAAAGCCGTTTCAGTTGTTATTCCTTTGGTTGTGATGTTGGGTGTTGATGGATATATGATTCAAAATTATTTTAGTCAGTCGCCAATACTCGTTACGCTGGCGTCAGTAGCTGTTTGTATTGTGATGGCAATTGCACTTATAGTATCTCTATGGACAGTAAATGGAAAAATTAAAAGGCGCCAAACAGATTATCAAAACGAAATTACTAAATATCATAGAGAGGTTGCAGATTATTATTACAAAACGCTTGCAGATTTTTTCAGTGCTGCTTGATTTTTTTTGATGTGATTTTTATGTCTATTATTGTATATGATAATCGATTTGCTTCCTCGCAATACATCAACTTTTACCCATACGTGGGTAAGGATTATGCGAGCGCACGGCACAAGATTCTTGTGCTGGGAGAATCGCATTATGGCCCGCAATCTAGCAACGGCTATCATGAGTGGACTCGGGAAGTTGTCGAGAATGATTTCCTGGAAAACTACGATAAGGGTGAGGCACTCCCCAAATGGGCGCAGTGCCACCGCAATACGGCAAATGTTCTTGCCTCTGTCCGTGATGTCAATCCACATGAGGTTTATGACAAGATTGCCTTCTATAATTTCTTCCAAAAAAGCATTGGCGAAGGCGACCATGCGGATAAGCGCTATTTAACAGTTGAGTTAAAGGCTTTGTCTGCAAAGGCCCTTGCCGAGGTTATGGAAATTCTGCGTCCTGATTTGATTGTCGGTTGGGGGTGGGATAATCTAGAATGGAAATATCTCCCGCAGGCTCGTGATCAAGTTGAGATTAGCAAGAATTGTGCTGGAATAAACCTACATTTGTTCACATTAAATGGCTTCCTGCCCGTCCCCATTTGGTGTATGCACCATCCGTCTATGGGTATAAACATTGACGCCCATCGAGAATGCTTTGCGGAGTTGAAGAAGTATTTGGGATGGTGATATTGCTAAAACGTCTATTCTTTTGGGTAATGCTCGCTTAATCAAAAGAGTGCTTGTATGGATGATTTGGAAAAAATTCAAAATGAAATACAGAAACTAGCTTATGAGTGCTTTCGAAATGTGGATTGTTCGGAGGGCTTTACCTATCCGCTAATACCTCGGATATCGGAGATGTATTTGAAAAATAGAGTTGTTGTTATGGCTCAGGAAACAAATACTTGGGTGGGCCATATTGATTGTCCTGAAAAACAGGAGAAATTTTTAGGGGGATGTTTAGCGGAGTATGATAGATTTGTTAGAGATGATGTGGCTCGACATCGCGGTAAACTATGGCAATTTTCGAGAAGCCTTTATAAAAGAGGGCTTCTTGACGGATGCATTCAAAATGGAAGCATGTTGTCTCATTGCTGGATGAATCTTTTTTGTATAGAAAAAAGTGTTTACAGAAATGATAAAAATAAGGGACACCTTCCATCGCAAAATAGGGAACTTGCAAATCGCGTGCTAGAAATACAACAAGATTTTATTTTTCAAGTTCTGCGTTTGATCCAACCTAAGGTTATTCTCGCTTTGATTGGAAATAAAAATGATGATTTGCTAAAAAAGTATGCTTTGGGAACGACAAATGTTAAATCAATTTCAATTGATTCGAGTAACGCGTTTGGCGAACATGAATTGGCTGAACTTAAAGTCTGCGAAAATACAAATCCATTACATGAGACGCTGATTCTCAGGACGTATCATCCAACTTATTTTATGGGGCGAATGAAAGGTCGAGAAAGAAGGGCTTTGTATAGAGATTTAATATATGACAGAATACAGTCATTCTTGGGAAAATAAAGAATATTTATACGGCGCTAATTGCCTTTCCCCTCGTACATCCCTACCAGTTCCTTCGCGCTGTCCAGGACCATCTGGCGGAGCTTAGCGGGCTTTAGCACCTCGGCAATCGGGCCGAAGTACATGACCCATTGCTTGAGCAGTCCGTTGACCGCGACATTCATTGTCACGTGCAAATCGCCGCATGGTAGTTCCTTGATTTTCATGCTGGGGTGGTAGGGCCGCTCTTGCAGGAAGTTCTTGGCGTAGCCGGGGAAGTAGATGACAACCTTTTCGCAAGGCTGGTCCTGGTCGCCGGAAAGCAGCGTGCCCGAGCGGATGCGCCTGCGGAGGATTTCGACTACCTTCGGGTCTTCGACGAACTGTTCGCGCAGGGGCTTTACGGACTTAATGCGCCGGAGCTTGAGGGCGTATGTCTTGCCGGGGAATCTTTGTGAGACGCAGCCTACATAAATTTCTCCCTGGTGGATGGCGACCATCAACGGTACGCGGGGCTTGTCGGAAAAGTTCCCCCAGTTGTCGGTGTAGGCGATTTGGACTTTCTGTTTTTTGCGGATGGCGTCAAGGATTATGGGCAGGTTCTTGCCTACATTCTCGTCAACGTCGGGCGGTGTGCCTGTAAAGAGAATCCGCCCGTTCAGTTCCTTTGCGTAACTTGCTAGGGTGGCCTGTTCTCGTGCGGGCAGGTCTTGCATAATCCTTCCGGTAAGGTCTTCGATGAGGCTTGCGGTGGCGGGGTAGATGTTGGCGATGCGTTGCAGGAACATGAAGTGCAAAAGGGTATCGCCGAATTCCGGGAACACGAGTTTTTCCGCCCGTTCGAGAGCCACCTGGTACTCGGTCTTGCCGCTATCGACGATGCGCCGGATGTAGCCTCCGTCAATGTCCGCCAACGCCTGCATGTCGCGCTGGACGCTCCTCAGGTCGCCTTCGGGTATTTCCAGGCGGTTCATGATGTCGGCTACGCTGTAGTGGTTGTTGTAGTGCGCCATCAGGTAAGCGAAGATGCGTATCATGCGTTCGCCGCGGGTCTGTTCTGCCATAGGGCCTCCTGCAAATGTCATCCCCGCGAAGGCGGGCGGACAGCACTTAACAACTTGTTGTTTAGTGCGCATGGCCACCAAGGCGGGGATCTTTCTCAATATACAAAAAGCAGACGACAATAATTGTCGCGGGCATCTTTTCCCGTAATTGCGTTAGGGATCGTCGCGCCGTGCGGCGAGACGCGTAGCGGCTCGATGAGCCACCGAGGTGACGAGGGGGCGAGCAGAGCCCGACCTGGCCCCGTTTTTTGCGGACCTTTCGGGAACTGGGGCTAGGGAACGCCCGATTAAAAAACTTGCGAGGCAATTTTTCAGGCAAAAATTTTATCTTTATCGTGAATATTTATGTCTGAAAATGTAAGTGACAACAGGAATTTTGAGAGCCGCCAGGTGCCAAACGACCTGGAGGCGGAGCGCTTTTTGCTGGGCGGTATCCTCCGTGACCCGGAAGTCATGGGGACCGTCATCATGGTGGTTACCGAAGAGGACTTTTTCTACTACGAACGGCACAAGCTCATTTGGCGCGGCCTGAGCGGGCTGTACCGCAAGGGCACTCCCATTGACCTTCTGACCCTTTCGACGGAGCTGGAAAGCTACGGCAAGCTGGCCGAGGCAGGCGGCCGGGAATACCTTTTCGACCTGATGGAGTCGGTGGCCTCTTCGGCCAACGTGGAATGGAACTTGGAACACCTGAAAAACAAGTCCACCCTGAGGAAGATGATCAAGTCGGCCTCGGAGACCATCAAGAAGGCCATGGACCCCTCCTTCAACCCCGACGACGTGATCCAGGATGCGGAACGGGATATCTTTGCCATTGCCGACAAGCAGGTGAAGGGGGCAGTCAAGCCCATCGAGAATTTTGTTTCCCCCTTGCTGGAGCGGCTCAACAACCGCAAGGACGGCATTACGGGAATCCCCACCGGTATCAAGGAGCTGGACGACCTGACCAACGGCCTCCAGAATTCGGACCTGATCATCCTTGCCGCTCGCCCGGGTGTTGGAAAGACCTCTTTTGCCCTGACCATCGCGGCCAACGCCGCCATCGACTACAACAAGCACGTGGCCTTCTTTAGCCTGGAAATGGACGGCATGCAGCTGGCACAGCGTCTGCTTTGTTCCAGGGCCGAGGTGGACCAGTCCAAGCTCCGCAACGGCAAGCTGAACCGTGACGAGATGAACAAGATTATCGCGAAGGTGGCTCCCATCAACCAGTCCCCGCTGTATGTCGATGACAACGCCGACCTGGGCATCATGGAGCTCATGAGCAAGGCCCGCCAGCTCAAGCACAGGGGCCAGCTGGACCTGCTGGTGGTGGACTACCTGCAGCTGATGAAGACCGGCAACGAAGAGAACCGCGCGGTGGCTATCGGCAATATTTCCCGCGGGCTCAAGATTCTGGCCAAGGAGCTGCACATCCCGGTGATTGCCCTCGCCCAGCTGAGCCGAAAGGTAGAAGAGAAGGGCCGTGACCGGCCTCAGCTCAGTGACCTTCGTGAATCGGGCTCTATCGAACAGGATGCCGATATGGTCTGGTTCGTGGAACGTGCTTTTGTGCGGACCCACAAGGAAGAGGACAAGTTCAGTGCGGAACTGATTGTGGCCAAGCACCGTAACGGTTCGGTGAAGGACATCCCCATGACCTTTATACCGGAATACACCACCTTCTACAATGCTTCACCGGACGGTGGCGACGAGGGCGGCGACCAGCCGTACTCTTGCGACGATTACGGTGGCGGCTCTGAACCTGTTGGCTTTGGAGATTTCGGCCCATGATCCTGCTCAGCCCTATCATTTGGATCGGTAAGGTCATTGTCCAGGGTATCGCCAGCGTCGGCGAGATCGTGTGCCTGCTGCTTTCGACCCTGAAGCAGCTGCCCCACGTGTACAAGAATCCGGACCTGATCGTGAAGCAGATGATTTCCATCGGCGTGTCGTCTTTGCCCCTGCTCTTTGTGACGTCAATCTTTACGGGCATGGTGGCTACCATCATGGCGGAGTTCGAGTTCCACAATCTGGTGTCGGACAAGTTCGTGGGGACTGCCGCCTGCAAGATGGTGCTGATTGAGCTTGGACCCCTGCTGACCGCTATCGTGTTGGCGGGCCGTGTAGGGAGCGCCGTGGCCGCAGAACTTGGCTCCATGAAGGAGAAAGAGGAACTGATGGCCTACACGGTGCTTGGGCTTGAGCCGTACCGCTATTTGGCCTTGCCCCGGTTTGTGGCCTTCATTACCATGATCCCTTGCCTTACCGCCATCTCCAACGCTCTCGCTTTGATTGGTGGCTGGATTGTGTGCGTGCTCGCCCTGGATATTACCACCTACACCTACTATACGGGTATGCAGTACCTGTTCGACTCCATGGATTTGTGGGCGGGTATTATCAAGTCCTTCGTGTTTGGAACCCTGATTTTTGCGCTGGCTTACTACAACGGAGTGAATGCGAAGCCTGGCGCCCGCGGCGTGGGCCTTGCTACCATGAACGTGGTGGTGTCCAGTTGCCTCATGATTTTGATTGCGGACTTTGCCCTGGATGCGGTGATGTTCTTCTAGGATATAGGTAACGTTATGCCCAATGTAAAGATTGACCCGAACGATATTGCCATTCGCCTGAAGGGGCTTCGGAAGTCCTTTGGCGCTCAGACCGTCTTGGAAGACGTGAACTTGGATATTCGCCGTGGGGAGACCATGGTGATTATCGGTAAGTCCGGCGGTGGAAAGTCCGTGATCCTGAAGCACATGATTGGGCTTCTGCAGCCCGACGGTGGCGAGGTGTCGGTAGATGGCGTGACCATCAGTACGCCCAAGTTCTTTGACACCCATACCATCCGCCGCAAGATGGGCATGCTTTTCCAGATGGGAGCGCTGTTCGACTCCATGACCACCGGCGAGAACATCGCCTTTGCCCTGCGGGAACACCATCCGGAACTTTCCGAGAGGCAAATCCAGAACGTGGTTACCGAAAAGCTCAAGATGATCAACCTGGTGCCGGAATTTCGCACCAAGATGCCCTCGGAACTTTCGGGCGGTATGAAAAAGCGTGTGGCCCTTGCCCGTGCCATCGCCCTGAACCCTGAAATCCTTCTGTACGACGAACCCACCACCGGTCTGGACCCCATTACCAGCGACGTGATCAACGACCTGATTCTGGACATGCAGAGCAAGCTGGGCGTGACCTCTGTGGTGGTGACCCACGACATGGTGAGCGCCTTCAAGGTGGCGGACCGCATTGCCATGCTTTACAACGGTCGCATTATCGAGGTGGGGACGGTAGATGAAATCAAGAATACCGCGAACCCCTACGTGCACCAGTTCATTACGGGCCAGCGGAAAATGTCTGTGGAAGGGGAGCCGCAGGAATAGTTTTGGCGGCTTAGGAGCGCCTTTTTTCTATATTTGCCCCCGCTTGGCGCAGGTTGCGCCGCATTTAACCGGAGGCTTAAAATGGCACTTCAATTCTACAACACTGCATCGCGCAAGAAAGAAGTATTCACTCTCCCGGAAGGCGTTCCCGCCGTGCGCATGTACTGTTGTGGCCCGACGGTGTACCACTTCGCCCACATCGGTAACCTCCGCACCTACATTTTCGAAGACTTTCTAGTCCGTACGCTCAAGTACTACGGCTACAAGGTGAATCACATCGTGAACATCACCGACGTGGGCCATTTGACCAGCGACGCGGACTCTGGCGACGACAAGATGGAAAAGGGCGCCGCCCGCGAAGGCAAGTCCGTCTGGGACATCGCGAAGTTCTACACCGACGCGTTTATGGCCGACTGGCACCGTTTAAACATCCAGGAACCGACCCGCTGGACGCCTGCCACGCAGCACATCCAGGAACAGATTGAACTGGTGAAGACCCTGGAAGAAAAGGGCTACACCTACCGCACCAGCGACGGCATCTACTTCGACAGCCTCAAGTTCCCGCGCTACGCGGACTTCGCTCACCTCGACGTGGAAAACCTCCGCAAGGGTAGCCGCATCGACATGGGCGAAAAGCACAACGCCACCGACTTCGCGCTGTGGAAGTTCAGTCCGAAGGACAAGAAGCGCGCCATGGAATGGGACAGCCCGTGGGGTGTCGGATTCCCCGGCTGGCACATCGAATGCTCCGCCATGGCCATGAAGTATAACGGCCCGACGCTTGACATTCACTGCGGCGGTACGGACCACATCCGCGTGCACCACACGAACGAAATCGCCCAGAGCGAATGCGCCAACGGCGTGCAGTTCGCCCGCTTCTGGATGCACGGTGAGTTCCTGCGCACCGCTAGCGAAGAAAAGCTGGAAGACGGCACCACCGAGACTAAGTTCGGCAAGATGAGCAAGTCCAGCGGCGAATTCCTGACAGTTTCGTTGTTGATGGACCGCGGCTTCAACCCGCTGGACTACCGTTTCTTCGCGATTGGCAGCCACTACCGCAACTACCTGAACTTCACGTGGGAAGCTTTGGAAGGCGCTAAGGAAGGCCTCAAGAGCTTGCACAAGAAGACGGATCCGCTGATCGGCAAGGCTACCGCGATTACGAGCGATGCCGCCAAGGCTTTCCAGCAGGAATTCAAGGACGCCATCGGCGACGACCTGAACATGCCGCGTGCGCTCGGTATCATGAACACGATGCTCAAGAGCGAAATCGACGACGGCGAAAAGGCCGCCCTCGTGGCCGACTTCGACCAGATTTTCGGCTTGAAACTCGACCAGCCTCGTGAAGAATACGCTAAGAAGGGCGCAAACGACGGCGTGGATGTCACGAAGATCGAAGCGCTGATTGCCGCCCGCAAGGAAGCCCGTGCCGCCAAGAATTGGGCCGAAAGTGACCGCATCCGCGACGAGCTCGCCGCCATGAACGTGGTCATCAAGGACAGTAAGGAAGGCACGACCTGGGAGATTAGGGGCTAGGATCTAGGGATTGGGATCTAGGGGCTAGCGTGTCCTGATAATTAGCGAGGTCCTTGGCAAGTTTTTCAGGGAAATGGTTGTCGTTCCCTGAAAATCCTGTGCCATAAGCCTATGTCCCATCAGGTCGAAAATCTCCACACGACGGGCGTTCTGGACCGTAAGGGTCTGGCCGTGATTTTCCAGGCGGATAGTCTTGCCGCCTTTTGCATTTTTTGATGCCGGGATTGCCGTAACTACAGGAGCCTTCTTGCTCAGCACGAAACTGCCTACCAGGTTAGCGCCAGTCTCCTTGTCGTAGTAGGCGGAGTCGTTGGCGAAGCGGACTACGGAGTAGTTAGAGTCGGCGGGCCAGTTCCCGTACTGGGAAATTCTCAGATAGACGGCATACTTTCCTTCGGCGAGCGAATCGGGGAGCTGGGCCGCCACCTTCACGTCATTGATGCCGTCGGAGACAGTTTCGGACTGCACGTTGCTGTAGTCGGCGATGTTCCCGTTGGCATCAAACGCCGACTTCAGCACAACCTTTCGGCAGAGAATGTCTTGCGGGTCGAAGTTCCCGGTCTGCTTAAGTTCCAGCGGCGCGCCATAGACGGTGTCGCCTGCGGATTCGGTGACGCTCCTGAGCACGACGGTGACGGGGCGTTTCTTGGTCATGTTGCCAAAGCCCACGTTCTGGATTTTCATGTCCAGCTGGAGCAGGCTGCCTGGCCCCAGGGAATCCATCATGGAGGAACGACGCAGCACGTAGCGGTAGCCCAGATGGTCGTCGATGTACTTGAAGGCGGAATTCTGCAATACGCCGTTTCCGTCGGTGTAGGATTCGTAGGCCTTGTCGATGGTGTCCCGCGGGTGGAATTCCTCTAGCCGCCATTCTCCACCGTCGGGTTTTGTCAGGGCCCAGGTATGTTCGTAGTTCAGGTAAGAAGTGTGGGTGCGGAAAGCTTCGTAAGAAATGAATTTTGCGGTGTTTATTTTAGCATAGCCGCTGGGAGGGGAGCAGGCCTCGCCGCCGTAGGGAACGTGATGGGCGTAGTTCTCCATAAACGCCACCCCTTCTTCGCGACAGACGCTGCTGTTGCAGTTGCCGCCCCAGGTGCCGTAGTCGTATTCGGTTCCTACGTAGCAGTCGTTGTAGAATCCCGCCCGGTAGATGTCCTTGCCCAGGGAGTCTGCCTTCATCTTGAAATAGGGGTGATTTACATTGAAGGAGACGTTGTAGTTCCAGGCGGTGGTGTCGCCTGCGGCGTTGACTTCTGTTGTCGGGCTAAAACCGAGCCCGCGGGCGAGAACGCTAGGGTTTCTCGGACCTACATCTACATCGTCGTCGGTATTCTGCAGGAGGGTGGCAAGACCTTCGCCTACATAAAGCGGGTTGCTGATGGCGCTGGTGTGCTGTTCTCCGAAGGGGCCGTACATGCCCTGCTCCACGAAGGTAATCACGTCTTTGTATTCGTTGAAAACGGCGCTCAGTTGCTTGACGTGTTTCAGGATCCATTCCTGGGGCGGCTCCATGTTGCCCTTGCCGTTGTACCAGGGGTCGTAGGAAAAGCGGACAATGACGGTGGAGTTTGTGGCACGGATCTTATCCAGGTAGGCGCGGAAAGAATTCAGCATGGCCTCGGTCAGGTCCTGGGTGGTGCCGTGGGCATTCGGGTCACTTTCATCCCAGACGGCGTTGCTGGAGAAAGCGGAAATTTCCGCCCGCAGGTGCATGAGGCGGTTCTTGTAGTATGGCTCCACTTCGATAGTTTCGGGCCGAAAGTGAATTACCTGGGGCCTGTAAAAGCCCCGGTCCGGATTGTAGAAACTTTGCAGTTGGTCGGTGTAGTCTAGCGGCTGCACTACGGCACTTGTCGCAAGGGCGGAAGTAGCCACGGCAAGGGCTGCGACGGTCAACGCCCCGAAAGTCTTTCTTGAAACGAACATATACCCAAACTCCTACAGGTAAGATATATTATTTCCCGAGAAAAAGCACGGAAAATAAATGCTGGACCTAAAAAAAGGTCCGGCCTCGCAGCCGGACTTCGATTGTCGTAAGATTGTTACTCTTTGCAGATTTCTGTCTTTATCTTTTTGCAGGATTCTTGGGCCAGGACGTCGTCAAGGGAACTCATGCTGGAATCTTCTTCAATCTCTGGCGGGTTGCCGTCGCCATAATCCGTACTTACCATGACCTTTTCGCCTTCGACGGTCCAAAAAACAGGTGTGAGGAAATTGTAAGATTTTTGCCCTATTTCGTAACCTACCTTATTTTGGGGATAATGCTACATTTGCCGAAATTTGAGGATATATGAAGCTTTGCCGTTACCCTAGCGTGGTGCCCTATTTCATTTTGGTTTTTTGCAGTATTTTTGTGCAGATGGGGCTGTTCGTCCACTTTCAACGGTGGCTTTCGTTTTCCTTCGAGGGGTCGGCGTTCTGGTGGCGCAGCATGCTTTTGCAGTTCGCCATTTTTGTGCCCAGCATTTTCATGATGCCTGCGGCGAGTTACTTTGCGGGGCATTTCCGCAAGGGCCGCGTGATGGCCTGGTCGTCGGTGGGCATGCTGGCATCGGTGATTGCGGTGGTGGTGTGCTACGTGGCGGGGGCCGAGTGGGTGGCCTACGGCCTGTTGCTGCTTTACGGGATTTTCCTTTCGATTCTGAGCCCCGCCAAATTGGGTATCATGAAGGAGATGGTGGCGGCTGAGGACCTGGTGAAAATCAATTCCTGGTACATGGTGCTGTCGGTGCTGGGGACTGCGGGAGCGGCATTTTTTGCCATGGGGCTTTCGGGCCACGAGAATTCGCCGGTGAGTATCGATTTGACCCTCTGGATTTATCTCGGGCTTTCGGTGGTGACCACCGTTTCGGCGTTCTGCATTCGGGTGGGGGAGTCCCACGACTCCCTGAAAATGCGGTCCCCGGTGCGGGAATTTTCGGCCACCTGGAGCCACCCTATCGTGCGGCTTTCGATTCTCGGGCTTTCGGCGTTCTGGGGCGTGACCCAGATTTTCCTGATTCTTATCCAGCGCATGAACGACATGCTGAATACGGCGGTGATTCCCGTGTCCATGTTCAGCGCCACCGTGGGCTACGTGGTGGGCGCCCTGAGCGCCGGACGTGCGTCAAAGGGGTTCGTGGAGACCGGGCTGATTCCTTTTTCGGCGGCGGTATCTGCCGTGACTATGTTCTCGCTGCCCTTTGTGAATAACGACTGGCTTGAGGCTGTGCTTTACGGCGTGATCGGCTGGAGCGCGGGTTCTGCCTACGTGATTTTGCGGACGGTCATCCAGGGCTTTACCAGGCCCGATACGGCGGGCCGGATTCATGCGGTGGCGAACGCTATCCAGATGGCGTTTTTGGCCCTGATTATGGGCGGGCAGACCCTGCTTTTGATTTTTACGCCGGTGACCATCGACCATTGCTTCATGATTCTGTCGGTGATTCTCGCCCTGTGCTTTATCATGAATCTGCGGCAGACCCCCATGACGCTTTTGCGGGCGGCGCTCCGCTTTGCCTTTGCCTTCGTGTTCCGTTACCGGGTGAAGGTGATTGGCGTGCAGAACATTCCGGAATCGGGACCGCTTCTTTTGGTGGGCCCCCATTTCAGTTTTATCGACTGGGCGGTGCTGCAGATGTCTTCGCCTAGGCCGCTCCGCATTGCTAGTAACCGCAACACCTTTGCCGACTGGTACCAGCGCTGGTTCTTTCATGGAAATTTTCTGATTAGCATCAACCGCCGCGACCCGGCACCCGCCATGGAGCAAATCCACAAGGCCCTTTTGAACGGCGAGGCGGTAGTGATTTTCCCGGAAGGCGAAGTTTCCAAGACGCCCTATGTCTCGAAGTTTTCGCTGGACTATTCCAAGGCCATTGAAGGAACGGACGCGCAGATTGTGCCGTTCTACATACAGGGTCTGTGGGGGAGCCGTTATAGCCATGCCTCTGAAAGCGTGAACCGGCCGCAATCCTTTAACCGGGTGATTAGCGTGGGTTTTTCGAGGCCGCTCCCGACGGATGCCTCCGAGCAGAAAATCCGCAGCGACCTGCAGTTCTTGGCGGCGGACATCTGGAACATGGCCATGGACCATTCCGAAAGTATTGTGCCGCTCTGGTTCAAGGCTATGGAAAAACGTCGCTTCCGCCCGATTCTCATAGACCCTGCGGGCCGACATGTGAACGGCTTTGGCATGATTCGTCTGTGCCGTTACTTTGGTCGAAAGATTCGGGCTGTGGCGAAGGGCGAAAGGAACGTGGGGTTCATGATTCCCACCAGCCGCGATGCCGCCCTCGGGATTATTTCCATCTTGGGTGCGGGCAAGACGTCTGTCAACCTGAACTATACCGCCCCGGTGGATACCATTCTTGGCTGTATGGGAAAGGCGGAACTTTCTACCGTCGTCACCACTCGAGCGTTTTTCGAGAAACTGTGCGGCAAGAATCCGGCCTTTGCCCAGGTCGCCGAGAAGTGTCGCTTGATTTATTTGGACGAAGAGGAACAGAAGGTTTCGACTCTTGGCCGTCTGTTGGCGACGCTTGTCATTTTGACTTGCCCTGCGGCAATCCTTCGCAGGCTCTGGTTCAGTTCCGCCAAGCTGGAAGACGATGCTGTCATCTTGTTCAGTTCCGGTTCCGAAGGAACTCCGAAGGGAGTGGAACTGACCCACAAGAACGTGATTTCCAACGCCCAGCAGTGCGACTACGTGGTGAAACTCTGCCGTACAGACGTGATGACGGCGCTGCTCCCGCTGTTCCATTCCTTTGGCTTCACCATGACCTTCATGATGCCCTTGCTGGATGGCGTGCCTATGGTGCTTTGCCCGGACCCCACCGACATCAAGACTCTCGCCCGGGTTTGTGCCCAGTACAAGACGACCATTATGATGGGTACTCCCACATTCCTGCGGGCTATCGCCATCAACCGCTGGGTCCACCCCATGTGTCTGGATTCTCTCCGCTATATCATCGCTGGTGCCGAAAAGCTCCGCCCCGAAATGCGGGAAACCTTCAAACTCAAGTTCGGCAAGGACATTTACGAAGGTTACGGCTGCACGGAACTCACGCCCCTTGCTACTATTAATGCGCCCAATGTATTGCTGGATGACTTCTTGACCATGGAAAAGTGCAGCGACCACTCGAGCATCGGGCTTCCGCCTCCGGGAACCGTGGCCGCCATCATCAACCCCGAAACCAACGAGGTGTTGCCTCAGGGCGAAGAAGGCATGCTCGTGGTTACGGGCCCCCAGGTCATGAAGGGCTACCTGAAGGATGGCGAAAAGACTGCGTCCGTAATCATTGAAAAAGATGGCCGCCGTTGGTACAAGACCGGCGACAAGTGCGTGCTTACCGACGAAGGCTTTGTGCAGATTCTTGGGCGCTACAGCCGCTTTGCGAAACTGGGCGGCGAGATGATTTCGCTCACGGCGGTGGAACTCCGTATCGCCGAAACCAAGGTTCTCGATGGTCTTGAATTTGCCGTCACTGCGGTTCCCGATTCCGTGAAGGGCGAACGCATTGTGCTGCTGGTCAAGGGCGGCGACGCCGAAGATATTTCCCGCAGGCTCCGCAAGTCGGGAATTCCGCCCCTGATGCTGCCCGGTTCCGTTTTCTGCGTAGAGAGCGTGCCCAAGCTCGGGTCCGGCAAGTGGGATTTCAACGGTATGAAAAAGCTGGCCCAGGAACTGGTGGGAAAGTAGACATTGCTACATTCTCCCTATGCTGCTCCAACAATTTGTTTTCAATTCTTTTGGCGTGAACGGCTTTGTGCTGGGTGGCGACTCCGGCGAAGCCATTCTCATAGACCCTAGCGCTGGCCGCGAGGCGGAACGCAAGGCCCTTGCGGACTATATCGAAACGAAGGGTCTGAAGGTGCGGCACCTCTTGAATACCCACCTGCACCTGGACCATGTGCTGGGAAATGCCTTTGTGGAGCGTACTTACGGTGTGCAGCCCGAGGCCCACGAAGAGGACGCCTTCTTGCTGGACTTGCAAGAGGAACAGAGTGGGATGTTTGGCCTGCCGCTGGAGGAACCTTCTCCCGCATTGGGAGACTACCTGGCCGAAGGTGACATCGTGGAAGTGCCGGGCATTCGCCTGCAGGTGATTCACGTGGCGGGACATTCTCCCGGCGGAATCGCTTTTTACTGCGAGAATCCGGGCGAAGTGAACGGCCAGAAAGATGTTCCTCCGCTCCTATTTCCGGGCGACATTTTATTTGCCGGGAGCCGTGGTCGAAGCGATTTGTTTGGCGGCGACGAGGATGCCTTGGTTAAAGGGATAAAGGAAAAATTGTTGGTGCTGCCCGAAGACACCATAGTATTCCCTGGACACGGACCGAGTACAACCATCGGCGATGAACGCCGCTGGTACTAAATAGGGGCTGCGACGGACGCCCTCATATTTGAGCCTGCTGCCTTATTGAAATGCTTGCGGCAGGCATTCAATGACATCGCTGGGGAGCATGGAGAAAGCTCCCAGTTTTTGACGGGCGATTTGGCCCGCTTTCTGGTGTAAAAGCGCTCCCAGGACGGCTGCATCTGCAGGCGTGCAACCTTGGGCCAATAGTGCCACGATGATTCCGGTAAGCACATCTCCGGAGCCGCCCTTGGCCATACCAGAATTCGCGGCAGGCACCGCGAAAATTTCTCCGTCGGGTGTGGCGACCAGAATAGGACTGTTTTTCAGCAGGATTATCTTTCCAAATTCCTTCGCTTTTCCTGCCAGGAATTCAGGAAGCGCGGCGGCCTCTTGCGGAAGTTCGCCGAAGAGTCTTGCGAATTCCCGCCGGTGTGGCGTCAAGATGGCGGGTGCGTCTATCCGTTTCAGGTCGCTTGCCGTGAGGGAATTCAGACCGTCGGCGTCGATGACCATGGGCACGCTGCATCGGGTGACGAAGTTCCGGACGGCGGTCCGGGTCTCTTGCCTCTGGCCCAGTCCCGGCCCGATGGCGACCGCCTGCTGGTATTTTGTGCTTTTTAAAAGCACTGGGACATGTCGGTCTTTCAGAAAGTCGCATTCGTCGATACCGCCGATTTCGTCGGGTGAGCGCTTCGTAAAATTCGTGCCGCCGGCACGGCTGTCTTCAAGACTTATAAAAACGGGTTCGGAAAGTTTCGCTTGCAGGATGGGGACAATCCTTCTCGGGGCGGCGAGGGTTACAAGTCCAGCACCGCTCCGGAGGGCGGCCTTGGTGCACAGGGCAGCTGCTCCCGGCATGTCCTTGGAGCCGGCAATCACCAGGGCACAACCTTGCGCCCGTTTGTCGCCTTTTTCGTTTCGTGTCGGGAGCAGTTCCGAAATGGTTTTTTCCATGTCCTCGATTTCGTGAATCATTCTTCTGCCTGCAGGTTGTAGGTGTTGCGTTTTACAGGATTTTCTGGAAAAATTCGGGCCGGTGAAAATCTGGCTTTTCGGTATTTATGGGGAATGCGCTCAGGTAGTGGGGCGTCTTGGCCTTGTCGGCGCACTTGTACAGGTTTCCTTCCAGGGAGATGCCTTCGAAGGTTTCCAGACCGAAAATTTCCGGCGGAATGGTGACCGTCATCCCCCAGCAAATCAGGTTCCCTGCCACGCTGGCCAACTGTTTTGCCCGTTTGATTTTGGCGAGGGCGTCTGCGGATAGCTTTTCCCGGTTTTGCCTGTCCGTGCCCCGTGCCGCCAGAACAAAGCCCCGGCTGGTCACCTCGAAGTTGAAATATTCCGCGGGATTCTTGGGGTTCCTGAGGAAAATCTCTACGCAGGAATCTTCCCAGCTGGTGGAGTTGTCTTCTTGGACTTCGGCGCGGAAACAGTCCAGGGGCTCTTCTACCAGGAATTCTATCTGGAGAGAACCCTCTGCGCAGGCGATGTTGGCCTGGACGGCGGGCAGGGTGATTCCCTGGTTGGCTTTCCAGTCAAGATTCGGTTTTAGCAGCATGATTAATCACCTTTTTAGTGACTAAAATATATGATTAATCACTTGGTCAAATCTAGGCACTGCCGAAATTTTGTCAAAAAAGCCGAAAATCTCCTTTGGCACGATTCTTGCATTTAGCGGGCTACCGAACAACAAACAAAAGGAGGCCTTATGGCTAATACAAACGAAACGAAAAAGACAACAGAAGAAAAGGAATGTTCCTTTGATTGCCTGGCGGTAACCAAGGTGGAAGTGTTTCCTTTTAAGGAAGGTGCCGGCATGGGCCACATGAAGGGCCTTGCCCAGGTGGTGCTCAACGACCAGATGGTCATGCGTGGGCTTCGCGTGATGGACGGCGAATACGGCCTGTTCGTGAGCTACCCCAATGACCCGTTCTACAAGGGCGACGATTACCGCAATATTTACAACCCGATTACCCGCAAGCTTCGTGAACATATCGAGAATTGCGTGCTGGAAAAATACCAGGCCGCGGTGGCATAGTTATGTTCCGAAGGATCCGTTCTTATTGCTTGTTGGGCATCAAGGCTATTCCGGTAAGCGTAGAAGTTGATGCTGCGCTTGGATTGCCCGGTTTTACCCTGGTGGGGCTCCCGGACAATGCGGTAAGAGAGTCTAGGGAGCGAGTCGTTTCGGCGATACGTTCCGTGGACAAGGTGGTGACAGGTTTCCGGACAACCGTAAACCTGTCACCCGCGGATTTGCGTAAAGAAGGTAGCGCTCTGGATTTGCCTTTGGCCATTGGGCTCTTGACCGCTACCGACGAGTTGTCCATTCCTAATTTGGAAAAGTGTGTTTTTGTTGGGGAGCTCTCCCTGGATGGTCTCTTGAAGGGCGTCCGGGGAGTCCTTTCCATCGCTATGGATTTGATTCACGACAAGGATTCCATTCTGGTAATCCCTAGGGAAAACGAACAGGAGGCATCCCTGGTGGAGGGCCTGCGTTATATCTGTGCGGACACGCTTAAGGAATGTATAGACATTTTAGAACAAAATAATGAAGAACTTGTTTGCCGGGCGAGGGGGCTTGACCGGCAGAAGTTTTCGTCGGGACTGGATGTTCCCGACTTCGAGAACGTGGTGGGCATGGAAGGGGTCAAGCGGGCCCTGGAAGTGGCCGCCGCAGGCGGGCACAATTTCCTTCTGGTGGGTTCGCCTGGCGCAGGGAAGACTCTTTGCGCCAGGTGTCTCCCGGGAATCTTGCCGGAAATGTGCGACGAAGAAATTCTGGAGACCACCCGCATTCATTCTTGCGCCAGGCGCTCCGGCGACATGGAGTCGTTTCGTCCGGTGCTTTTACGCCCCTTCCGCACGCCGCACCACAGCGCTTCCATGGTGGCGCTGGTGGGCGGCGGTGCGCGGCTCTTGCCCGGCGAGGCGAGCCTTGCCCACAACGGCGTGCTGTTTTTGGACGAACTTCCGGAATTCAACCGTAGCGTGCTGGAGGCTCTGCGGGAGCCTATGGAAGACGGTGAGATTTCGGTGAGCCGTGCCAGCGGAACGGTGGTGTGGCCTGCACGCTTTATGATGGGGGCTGCCATGAACCCTTGCCCCTGCGGGTATTCTATGGACCCGAAGAAGGTCTGCACCTGCCTGCCCGATGCCCGCAAGCGTTACCAGGAAAAAATATCTGGCCCGCTGCTGGACCGTATCGACATCCAGGTGAGCGTGCCGCCGGTAGAAACGTCCCAGTTTGCCTGCGGGTCAGGCGCCGAGACTTCGGCGGAAATCCGCCAGCGAGTGTGTGCCGCCCGGGAAATTCAACGCAGGCGTTTTGCCGGACTTTCGTTCCGTTGCAATGCCGCCATGAATTCCGAAGCGGCAAGACGTTTTGCCCAGATGGATGGGGCGACCGAAAAGTTCGCCGTCGCCTCTGCGGACAAGATGAACCTGAGCGCTCGGGGGTATTACCGCCTGCTGAAGGTGGCCCGCACCATTGCGGACCTGCGCCATTCGGAGCCCGTAGAAATTCCGGACCTGGCCGAAGCGCTACGGTACCGGGCGTTTAGGGGATGAGAGGATCTAGGGGCTAGGATCTATGGATTAGGAGCCTGAGGTTGGACTAGTGGCCCTTTGGGGTGTGAGATTTTTCATTACACATCTCACACTACGTATTTCACATCGCCCTTGTTTACCTCGTCACCTTAATGCTGGCCATGGCTCCCTTGCTCTGGGGGATGGCGTTTGGCTTGCACACGGATACCTGCGCGGCCTGGGTCTTGGGGTAGTGGTCCAGAATGAATTTGGCGGTTTCCAGCACCAGCGTTTCTACCAGCTGGAACTTGCTGTCCTTGATAAACTTTTGTAGGTGTTCTGCCAGCTGGGCGTAGTCGATGGAGTGAATCAGGTCGTCGTTTCGGGCGGCAAGTGAAAAGTCCAACCACAGGTCCACGTTTAGCACCACGGGCTGAACGGCCTCCCTTTCGTAGGGAAGCGTCCCGATGATGCAGTCGAACTGCAGGTCTTTTATAGAAATACAGCCGCTACTGACTACCATACGTAGAGCACGATGGCGGCAGTCAGGCTGAGTCCAGCCACGCCGAACCAGATGTTACGGGCCGTGGAGTAGGAATCCTGGGTCTTCTTGTTGGTCTTTTTGCGCTTCTGGAGCTCGGCGATGGTATAGCCGTTACCCAGGTCCGCCTTTTGTATCATGGCCTCTCGGCACTTGCCGTCGAAGTTACAGGCCTTGTCCACTTCGCCGAGGAGCTGGTCTTCGACATCGGACAGGTCATCGTAGGCGTCCTTGGCCTCGTTGGCCTTGGAGTGCTGGATGACGCCCATGACGGCGGAACCCACGAAGACGGCGGCAAGACCAACTGCAGACCAGAAACGGACTTCGTCAGCGATACCGAAACGGTCGGTCACGTCACTGGATGCGTCATAAGCGGCGTCATCGCGGCTGTCGGCTTCACTGTTGTCAACGTCGCTGGCCACGTCGTAGCCTTCGTCTTCTTCCTCTTCTTCTTCGCAATCGGGGTCATTTTCGTCACACTCTTCTTCCTCTTCGTCTTTCGGACCAGCGCCAGCATCTGCGGCGGCAAATTCTGCGTCTTCGGCGGCGGCATCGGCGGTTGCGGACTTGAGCTGTATGGGGTCGCCGTTGATAAAGGCGATGGCGGTAGTGGCACCCGGGATAAACACGGACTTGCCGTCGAAGTAAACCTTTTCCACGTCGTCGGTGGCAGGCATGCCGCGACGGGGGTAAAGCTTGGCCTTGACCAGGGCTGTGTAGTCCGTACCTTCGGGGGCGGTCAGGGCCGACATGGAACTCAGGTCGCCCGCGCTACCCTGGTAAATCTGGTAGGCGGTGGGCTGCTCGCCGAAGGGGTCGGTGAACTTTTGGCGGACCACCAGGCGCCCCTCTTGGAGGGAGGAAACTTCTTCGACGGGAATGGTTTTCAGTTCGCCACCGAATTCTGCGGTGATGACTTCGTCCGGAGACCCAGGGTCCTGGGCGGTAAATTCTTCAATATCGTAGGGGCCGGCAAAGGCGGCGGCCACAAAAAGACATATCGTCGCTAAAAACGAACGCTTCATTTTTCACTCCAATAATAAATACCCATTGAAATATATAAAAAAAAACGGAAAATGTTAAAAAATTGCGACAAAACAGCATTTAGACCCTGTTTTTGGGGCGTCAGCGGTTATTTTAGGGTAGATATTGCCTTTTTTTACCGAAAATTCTACTTTTTAGCCCGTAAATTTTAACCCTAAAAGAGGAATCCATAATGGCAAAGCTCTCTATCGAAGATCTCGAACTCGCCGGCAAGCGCGTGTTCATCCGTGTTGACTTCAACGTTCCGCAGGACAAGGTGACTGGCGAAATCACCAACACCAAGCGTATCGAAGCCGCTCTCCCGACCATCCAGTACGCTCTCGATCACGGTGCAGCCGTCGTGCTCGCTTCCCACCTGGGACGCCCGAATGGCGAAAGGAACATGAAGTACACCCTCGCTCCGGTTGCAAAGAAGCTCGAAGAACTCATCAAGAAGCCGGTGAAGTTCCTCTCCGACTGCGTGGGTCCGGAAGTCGAAGCCGCCTGCGCCGCTATCAAGCCGGGTGAAATCATCCTCCTCGAAAACCTCCGCTTCCACATCGAAGAAGAAGGCAAGCGCAAGATCAAGAACGCCGATGGCACCGAAACTAAGGAAAAGGCCGGCAAGGAAGCCGTGAAGGCCTTCCGCGCAAGCCTCACCAAGCTCGCTGACGTCTACGTGAACGACGCTTTCGGTACCGCTCACCGCGACCACTCCTCTATGACTGGTGTTGAACTTCCGCAGCGCGCTGCCGGTTTCCTCATGAACAAGGAACTCAAGGCGTTCGACCAGGTGCTCAACAATCCTCCGCGTCCGTTCCTCGCCATCCTCGGCGGTGCAAAGGTCGCCGACAAGATCCAACTCATCAACAACCTCCTCGACAAGGCCGACAAGATCATCATCGGCGGTGGCATGGCTTTCACCTTCAAGAAGGTTCTGAACAACATCGAAATCGGTTCTTCTTTGTTTGACGAAGAAGGCGCCAAGCTGGTTCCGGATCTGATGGCCAAGGCCAAGGCTGCAGGCAAGGAAATCATCCTCCCGGTCGACTACATCGCTGCAGACAAGTTCGCTGCCGACGCTGCCACGAAGGCTGTCTCTGACGCCGAAGGCATTCCGGCTGGCTGGATGGGCCTCGATGTGGGTGCCGAGTCCACCAAGCTCTTCGTGAACGCTATCAAGTCCGCAAAGACCATCGTTTGGAACGGTCCTGCAGGCGTGTTCGAATTCGAAGCCTTCGAAAAGGCCACCAAGGCTATGGCTGACGCTATCGTCGAAGCTACCGCTGCTGGCGCAATCACCGTGATCGGTGGTGGCGATACCGCTACGGCTGCCAAGAAGTACGGCGCCGACAAGAAGGTGACCCACACCTCTACGGGTGGTGGCGCATCCCTCGAACTCTTGGAAGGTAAAGTCCTCCCCGGTGTTGCAGTGCTTACTGACAAGTAATCACAGGAATGTCATCCCCGCGAAGGCGGGGATCTCCTTTAGAAACTCTCGTTCGCGCGGGGGTTTCTTTTTTTGCATTGTCATCCCCGCGTCTTGTGGTGAGCGAAGTCGAACCAAGGCGGGGATCCCCTTTATGTTGACGAAATATTGTATATTGGTTCGTAGGAATTTCGATAGGGAGCATTTATGTCCATTGCTGAACTTTCAAAGAATTTTCATGCCGAACATCGTGGCAATTGTGCCATGTCGGTAGCCTACGGTTATGCCCGCGCGACAGGCAAGTCCGAAGCGGAGGCGGTGGACGCCGCCGAGATGTTCCGTGCTTTCGGTGGCGGCAAGGCTCCGAACGGCCAGTGCGGCGCGCTCTATGCGGCAAAAATGATGCAGCCCGACCATGCCGAAGCCATCGAGGACTTTTTCAGGCGCGGTGCGCAGAATTTTACCAAGTGCAGCGAAATCCGCCCGAACAAGGTCATCCCGTGCAACCGCTGCGTGGAACTTGCGGGCGAAGCTTTGGACTTTTTGAACCAGTAGCGGCGTTCGTGTAAAAACTCTACGTCGCCCAAGGAATTGTGCTCGGAGGGCTAAGCCCGCCCTTGTTGTTTCTCTGGCGCCTTTTCGTCGTGTTCCTCGATTTTACCGACCTTGGTGAACCAGTAGTCCTCGCTGTTGATGGAACTCATGTTGTTCACGAGGGCGTCGAGATCGATGTTGCTTAAGTCATTGTTTTCGTTGGGCATATCCTGAATATATAAAATCCCTGATGCTTGTGTTGTCTAGAGCCGGGGTTTGCTTGTATTTTTTATCTTTCTTATCATGAAAATCGCGATTTGCTTTTTTGTTCTTTTGTTTACGCTCCTAGCCCAGGCTCAGGAGCTGGATACCACCTACGTCATAGACGAGCAGGGCCGCACAATCGGGCTTATCCACGAGAAGGGAACTGTTCCGAAGATTGCTCCTGTTGCCGCCCCTGCACCGACGTTGCAGAATCCTGAGCCGGTTTCTACTTCGGTGTCGAATGGATATGTTGATGGCGTAGACAGTGCCGCCTATTACCAGAACCTGGTGGAACGCTATACCCTTTCTGGAGAAAAGAAACGCCGTGTCGGAAACGGCATGATGATTGGTGGCGGAGTTGGCTTGCTGCTTGGAGTTCTCATGATGGTTGATGCGGCTGAAGGGGAGGATCGCTGTGGGAATGACGATTATGGCTGTAATGACGAAGAATTCCTAGAGTTTTTTACGGGGTATGGAGTAGCCATAGCAGGGGGCGTTGTTTTTGGTGTAGGTGTAACCCTCAAAATTGTAGGCGGTGCGAAACTTCGCCGTGCCGCACGTTACCGGGAATCCCTGGAACGTTACAATTCAAGCCGCCTTCAGGCACTGGAGTTTAGATTAGAACCTTCATTCAATCCATATAACGGTTCTTACGGCAGTAAACTGTCTCTAAGTTTCTAAAAATTCTATCTTTGGCGCCGGTGGATGGGCAAAAAAAGGATACATATGAAATTGATACCCCTGGCCCTTTTGTTTTTTTGTCTTGCTGCAATGAATGGCTGTGGTGATGACAAGGCATCTTCTACGCAAATGGAAACTGGAGAAAATCCTGAACAGGATAATCCGCAAGAGGTTTCTGAACCATGTGCATCTGCAGAAGATGGTACTTACCGCTGGGTAGAAGAAGGCGTCATTTTCCAGGTTTGTGAAAATGGACTGTGGACAACGGATTCTGTCAAAACGGTGAAGCGAGGTTTTGATCCGTGCAAGTTTAATTTTGGTGCGGCTTGGCAGAGTTCTCACGAGGATTCTATTTATTACGCTGGACTGGATTATGTTTCTGTTTGGCTGGGGGACAACGATTGGTATAACTCTTTTGAACAACGCATGGTGAAAATGAGCTTGAAAACAAAGGCCACCCCTATGATTTATGCTTATGTAATTGCCGAATTTGGCAAGGATCATGATATGGATGATTGTGACGTGGCCAAGGCTCGTGGAAAAAAGTCATTGTGCGTCTATGGTGCTGATTTGATTCGGAATAATTTTGCAGACTCCATATTATATCGTTATCAGCAGTATGCCTCCGGAATGGCTAGACAGGTAAAGTCTCTTTTGAAAGAAGGAGAAAAATTTGAGCCCATCTGGATGATTGAACCAGACTTTTATCAATATTCGGAGATGGCGTCGGAACAGAGTGTGGCCCATCACGGAGAGGAACAACAAAATGGCGGCATTCCTGATTCTATGATGGGCGTTTATTTCAAGCAGATTGTAGATACCATCAAGGCTTATTTGCCCGATGCCAAGATTGCCATAGATATTTCTCCCTGGGTTTCCGACAAGGATTCAATGGGGCTAGAAAAGTGGTTTTCCAATTTCGATATGTCCTTGGTGGATTACGTGAGTACTTCTGGTGGACGTACTTTAGCAAATTCTGAAAAAATCAGGAGCGCCAACAAACTCACGTGGAAAAAACTTTACGACACGCTGAAAAAGCCTATTCTTGCAGACGTAGGTTATTCAACAGGTGGAAAGGCCACCAAGCACGACACGAACTGGGACGATATTTCTAATTTGGAAGCACGAGCCAAGGATGGGGTTGTCGGGGTGATGCAGATGGATGCCGCCCTGGACTACCCGTTGCGGGCAAGCTATATCCGTTCACGCTTGCAGGTGGACTATCCCTGGTGCAAGGAGTAAGTTTATGAGTGTAATCGTCGTGGATTACAATGCCGGAAACCTGACTTCGGTAATGAATGCACTCTCCCGTATCGGGGTAGATGCAAAGTTCAGCCGGGATGCCGATGAAATTGCAAGGGCGACGCGCCTGGTGTTCCCGGGCGTAGGAGCCGCCGCGTCTGCCATGGAAACCCTGACCCGCACGGGTATCGGAGATGCCATCAAGACTGTGGTAAAAGCCGGGAACCCGGTGCTGGGAATTTGCATTGGCTGCCAAATCATTCTGGAAAAAAGCGAAGAAGACGGCGGCGTGAAGACCCTCGGTCTCATTCCGGGGCGTGCGGTGCGGTTCAAGGACGAACCGGGCCTGAAGATTCCTCACATGGGCTGGAACCAGGTGAACTTTACCCAGGATCACCCGATTATGGCAGGCATCCGGAACGGTTCGGACTTCTACTACGTGCATTCGTATCATCCGGTGGTGCCTGCGGAGAACGCCTTTGCTGAAACCACCTACGGCACTCAGACCTTCCAGGGACTTATCGGCAAAGGCAACCTGGTGGCCTCCCAGTTCCATCTGGAAAAGAGCGGCGACGTGGGCCTGAAAGTCCTGGAAAATTTCTGTAATTGGAACCCTTGAGGTGAGTATGGAAAAAGTTTATCGCTCCGGAATCGGTTTTGATGTCCATAAACTGGTAGAAGGCCGCAAGTGCATTATCGGCGGGGTAGATATTCCCTACGAGAAAGGTCTCTTGGGTCACAGCGATGCCGACGTGCTGTTGCATGCCATCAGTGACGCTCTTTTGGGTGCTGCCGGTCTGGGCGACATCGGGACGTACTTCCCCGATACGGATCCGGCCTTCAAGGGAGCCGACAGTCTGGAACTGCTCCGCAAGGTGGGGGAAGAAGTCCGCAAGGCCGGTTTTGAAATCGTGAACATCGACAGTATTGTGATGTGCGAACGGCCCAAGGTGAACCCTCACAAGGACCAGATGAAGGCGAACATCGCCCGAGTGCTTGGCCTGGACATAAAACAGATTGGAATCAAGGGAACTACCACCGAAAAGCTGGGATTTACGGGTCGTGGCGAAGGTATTGCCAGCCAGGCAATAGCCATGGTTTACAGTTTGGTGTGATTTGGCTCAAATTTGCGGGTTTGTGCAGGATTG
Source organism: Fibrobacter sp. (assembly GCA_017503015.1). Taxonomy (NCBI): domain Bacteria; kingdom Pseudomonadati; phylum Fibrobacterota; class Fibrobacteria; order Fibrobacterales; family Fibrobacteraceae; genus Fibrobacter; species Fibrobacter sp. The sequence goes on from JAFVTX010000057.1 coordinate 25,038, forward strand.
CGCTTGCCTGGAATAAAATATATATTTCGGTATATGAAGCGACTGTCTTGTGTTGTTGGTTTTGCTTTTGCCTTGGGGGCCGTTGCTCCCTTGCTTGCGGAGGATTTACCCAGCCATATAGATGTGATCATTGTTTCCGCGTCAAGTTCCAGTTTGGAAAATGAAAATAGCTCCAGTTCCGCTTCGGCGGAAAGCAGTTCCAGCGTAAAGCAGAGCAGTTCCAGTCGCAGTCTGGACGATTCGCCGCTGCTGCCGGTAATTTCTCACGATACGCTTAGAAGCTCTTTGCCGGAGAATGGCGATGCTTCGATGGCGCTTCCCCGCAGTGTTTCTGCACCTGTCGCTCAGGGAGAGGATCGCTGGTTCGATTTGCAGGGACGCCTGCTGAAAGGCAAACCTACGGTTAAGGGGACCTATTACCATAATGGCAAGGCCGTTGTGGTAAAGTAAAAATGAATAATGGCGCATTGTGGCAAGTGCCGCATGCGTAGATTCGATTCAAGGATCTTTAAAAATGACTTTGTTCAAAAAATCTGTTTTCGTAGTCGCTTTACTGGGGGCTGTTCTTTGCTGGTCGGCTGACGACCCTAAGCCCTATGTAGAAGGTGATGCCTTGCCCAACGCTCTCAAGTTTTATCCGCCTCCGCCTGACACGAATTCGGCGGCATTTGCCTACGACATGGCGCAGTATAAGTGGGGAAAGTCTGTCCGGGAGACTGATACGGCTCGGGCAAATTTGGCCATCGCCCAGGCCGTGACAGAAGAAGCCGAGATGGCGAAAATGTTCAGCGAACCCTTTGGCATGGAAATTTCGGAAAAGAACACGCCCGCCATTATGAACGTGCTTAAGCGCGGGATATTCACCATGCGTCTTGCATCCCGCATTGCAAAGAAGCACTACATGAGGGTGCGCCCTTACGCCCGCCTCAAGGAGCCGACCCTGATTCCAAGTGCCGAAGAAAGTCACCTGACTAACGGCTCGTATCCTTCGGGCCATACTGTTCGCGGCTGGGGCATGGCGCTCCTGCTTGCCGAAATCAATCCGGCGGCCCAAGACGCACTGCTAAAGTACGGCTACGAATGGGGACAGAGCCGTGTGATTGCGGGTTACCACTGGCAAAGTGACATCGAGGCCTCCAAGGCCGTGGTTACGGCGGTTTTTGCCCGCTTACATGCCGAAGAGGCGTTCCTTGCCGACATGAAAAAGGCCAGGGACGAATTCAAGAGGCTTTCGGCCAAGCAAAAGAAAAAGACGAAATGATTTGCTTTTTACAGAAATTGGATAGACTGCTTGCGTATAAGCGTTCTCTAACCCAAAAATAAGGTTGTTCCCCTTTGACGATTCAAGGGGGATTTCTATTTTTGTGTATAGATTTAGAAACAAATGATTCTACGATGCAAATCCGGACTAGCTGAAAGGCAGCGACGATGACCCCGGTAAGCGGCGCCAATGAATAGGAAAAACCTATGACCTTAATGATTCTCAAGATGCTTGGATGCCTCGCGCTCCTCATGTTCGGCATGAAGACCATGAGTGAAGGCCTCCAGAAACTTACCGGTGGACACCTTCGTGCGTTTCTTGGCACTATGACCAAGCATCGGGCCGGTGGATTGCTTACGGGAACCTTTATTACCGCCGCCGTGCAGTCTTCTACTGCCACTACCGTCATGACCGTCAGTTTCGTCAATGCTGGTCTGCTTACCCTTAAGCAGGCCATTCCTGTTATTATGGGGGCGAACATCGGTACCACGGCCACGGCCTGGATCATGTCCATCTTCGGATTCCAGTTCAACATGAGTAATTTCGTGTGGCCCTTCTTTGCCCTGGGAATTATCCTCTCCTATGTGCGGAAAAGCAACGTCAAGAGTTTCGGCGAATTTGTTTTCGGATTTTCTTTCATGTTTCTGGGGCTTACCACCCTACGCGAAAATGCGGTGGCCATGGATTTGTCCCACAACCAGGCAGTTATTGACTTTTTTGCGGCCAGCGGCAACTGGGGCATTCTGTCCACCTTGTTGTTCCTGCTTTTGGGAAGCGTCCTTACCATGTGTGTGCAGTCTTCTGCCGCCATCATGGCCATTACCCTCCTTCTTTGCAGTAGCGGGGTGCTCCCGATTTACCAGGGCATTGCCCTTGTGATGGGTGAAAATATTGGAACCACGGTGACTTCGAACCTGGCCGCCCTTTCGGCTAGCACTCAGGCTCGGCGTGCGGCCCTGGCCCACATGCTTTTCAACGTGTTCGGCGTGGTGTGGGTACTGATTGTTTTCCACCCCTTCGTGAACATGGTTTGCCATATCGTCGGCTTTGACCCGAACTTTGTCCCCCAGACCCAAGAAGAAATTGCCGAGGCCAGCGTGCGGGTGACTTACGCCCTGTCCGGATTCCATACGGCATTCAACCTCTGCAACGTGGCGATCCTCATCTGGTTCATCAAGCCCATGGAAAATATCATCTGCAAGATTATCCGTGAAAAGGAAGATGGCGAAGATTTCAGCATCAAGTTTATCAGTGCTGGCCTCATGAGTACCGCCGAACTTTCCCTGTTCGAAGCCCGTAAAGAAATCAACCTGTTTGCCGAACGCACTTTGAAGATGTTCCGCTTTGTGCCGGACTTGCTCAAGATGAAGGACGAGGGAGAGTTCACGAAGCTATTCGCCCGAATCGAGAAGTACGAGAACATCAGCGACAAGATGGAAATCGAAATTGCAGGTTACCTGAACAAGGTGAGTGAAGGCCGCCTGAGCCCGGAAAGTAAGCGGGTGCTGCAGTCCATGCTCAAGGAGATTTCTGAAATCGAGAGCATTGGCGATTCCATCTATAACATGTCCAGGGCTATACGGCACAAGTTCCAGAGTGCCGACGACTTTACCGAAGAGCAGTACAGCCGTATCGAAGGCATGATGAAGCTTTGCGACAAGTCCATGGCCCAGATGGTGGATATCATCGAAGACGCTCCCCAGGCCGATGTGAAGTCCACCTTGATGATGGAATACGAAATCAATGACTACCGCAAGATGCTCAAGCAGTTGAACATAGACGACATCAATGCCCAGCGCTACAGCTACCAGATGGGCGTGCACTACATGGACGTGATCAACGACTGCGAAAAGCTGGGCGACTACGTGATTAACGTGGTGGAAGCCCACGTGAACCACAAGCTTTCGGGCTAGGCCGTCTTGGTTGACATTTTATAACTGTTTTTTCTCTTGTCATGCCCGTCCCGCATCAAGTGCGGGATAAACTCCAGCGGTCAACGTCTCGTTAAATTTGTATAATAGGCATATCATGCTTTTTGACGAAATTATAGACGACACCTACGAGGTGTCGGAATACCCCGCCCTTGCAGGCCTTGCGCAGGAATGGCTTGAAACCAGGCCCTTTGCGGGTCTGCGCGTGCTGGCGGCGACACCCGTGTTCCGGAATACGCTGGTGCAGTACCGTGCACTATTGGCCGGCGGGGCTGATCTTTCGGTAGGTATTTCGAACGATTCCGACGCGGGTGCCGAAATGCCTTGTGACTCTGGCGTTGTCGCTCTACTGCGGGAATCGAACATTCCGGTGGTTGGCCTGCAGGACGCCTTGAAGGCGGAGTCCCGTGGCGAAGGTTTCGACCTGATTCTGGATTGCGCGGGCCAGTTTTCGGTATGCCATCCGAAATATGGTTTTGTGGAACTTACCCGCAGCGGTGTGCAGTTTTACGAGAACAGCGAAAAGCCGGTGTATGTGGCGGACAGCGGAATCGTCAAGCGTATCGAGACCAGCCTCGGGACCGGGGAAGGTTATGTGCGGGCCCTTTTGCAGCTGGGCTACGGCAATGTTGGTCGAAATGGCGCAGATGCCGGTGGTGCCGGTGCGGCTTTTGCAGGAAAAAGTTTTGTGGTGTTCGGGAGCGGCAAGGTAGGGCAGGGAATCGTTCTGCAACTCTTGCGGGAAGGCGCTCACGTGCAGGTGGTAACGGATAAGGCTCGCGGCGTTAGTCCTTTTTTGGATGCAAACGACGTGCCTGTTGCGGATTGCAACGACCTGAAATCGGTTGTAGCTCTTGTGAGTGCTGCCGACTTTGTGGTGACGGCTACCGGCGTGAAGGGTGCCCTTGACCGGCCGGAGCTGACGGCGGCTCTGCTCTCTTCGAAAGCGGTGCTCGCCAACATGGGTGTCGAAGACGAATATGGCTCTAGTGTTCCTGCAGGTCGCGTGCTTGCCGAAAAGAAACCCCTGAACTTCATTCTAGAAGAACCGACCCACCTGAAATATATCGACGCGTCCCTCGCTTTGCACGGGGCACTGGGGGAACTTCTGGTGCGTGAAGCTGCGGATGCTTCGGACAAAAAAAATGCGGGCCCAATGGACCCGCCAAGCGAACTAGAACAGCGCATTCTCTCGATGACCATGCAGGACGGCCTTATCGGTCCTGAAATCGCCGAGATGCTGAGCCTTTAATTCGGCTAGTTCTTTTTCCCCTCAAGTTTTTCGAAGAACTTCTTGGTTTCCCGGGCGACGACCCCGCTCAGGAGGATAAGGGCCACCAGGTTCGGGAAGGCCATGAGTCCGTTGAAAATGTCGGCACTGGTCCACACGGCACTCACCGTGAGATAGGGGCCAATAAACACGGCCGCTACATAGAACCAGCGGAAAGTGAGAATGGCTCCTTTCTTGCCACGGCCCACCAGGTATTCTAGGCAACGTTCAGAATAATAGGCCCAGCCGAGAATAGTGGTGAAGGCAAAGAATACCAGGGCGGCGGTGAGAATGTAGGGAGCGACACTTGAACCGGCGGGCAGATTCGAAAGCCCGCGGACAAAAGCTTCCATGGTAATGTTCACGCCCTGGAGTCCAAGTTCGGGAGTCCAGGCTCCGGTCACCACGATGGCAAGGCCTGTCATGGAGCAGATGACGATGGTATCAATGAAGGTCCCCGTCATGCAGACCAGTCCCTGACGGACAGGCTCCTTGGTCTTTGCTGCGGCAGCGGCGATGGGAGCAGAACCGAGACCCGCCTCGTTGCTGAAGATGCCGCGGGCGATACCCTTTTGCATGGCGATAAAGATGGTGCCCACCACGCCGCCGGTAACGGCGCTAGGGTTGAATGCGGCCTGGATAATCATTTCGATAGCGCTAGAAATTTTAGAGAAATTGAAACCGAGAATTAGTAGGCAGAAAAGAATGTAGAAGATGGCCATGAGGGGCACAATATAAAGAGAGACTTTCGCGATACGCTTGAGCCCGCCGATGATGACCATGGCCGTAAAGCCTGCGCACAGGAGGCCTGCAATGGCGGTGGATACGGAGACGGAATTACCATCGATGTTCACGAATTCTCGGGAGGGAAATACTGTTGCTACTGCCGAGGTGATGCCGTTTACTTGGGTGATGGTGCCGATGCCCAAAAGTCCGGCAAGCACGCCGAAGATGGCGAACAGCACGGCTAGCCACTTGAAGTTAAAGCCAAAACGTTCCTTGATGCCGGTTTCAATGTAGTAGAAGGGGCCTCCTAGAACTTTTCCGTCGCTAGCCACCTTGCGGTACTTGACGGCCAAAAGACCTTCGGCATACTTGGTGGCCATGCCAAAGAATGCGGCCACTTCCATCCAGAAAAGGGCTCCCGGACCGCCTGTCCCGATAGCGGTAGCCACGCCAACGATATTTCCGGTACCTACCGTTGCCGCAAGAGCCGTGCAGAGGGCGGCAAAGCTTGAAACTTCTCCCTGGCCTTCTTTTTCGCTGTTGAGCATGTAGCGCAGGGCGTTGCCCAGGTTTGTGACCTGGAGTACACCCAGGCGACAGGTGAGCAAGATACCTACAAACAGGATGACGACGATAAGGGGGATACCCCACACGTAGCCGTCGATGGTATCAAGGATGGAATTTAGGGTTGCCATAGCAATCTCCTTCAAGGCGGTTTCTATGAGTGTGGCGCGAAATGGGCGCGAGCAAATTTAGAAAAAAAGATTTTGCTTGCTCTCTGTTTTTTTATTATTTTACCAATAAAAGACTGAGAGGCCCCTATGTTCGGACACCACCTTCCTTTGAGCGAACAGTCCCTGCAAGTTATCGAGCAGATTGGAAACGACATGCCCGGCGGTTTTTTTATATACAAGGCCACGGGGAACGAGGAACTGCTTTATGCCAACAAGGCGGTATTTCGAATTTTCGGTTGCGAGACCCTGGAAGAATTCAAGGCCCTGACCGGCTACACCTTCAAGGGAATGCTTTACCCCGAAGACTATGGAAAGATTTCGGCATCCATAGTGGAGCAAATAAAAAAAAGTCAGGGGAATCTGGATTATGTGGAGTACCGCATTGTCCGCAAGGATGGAGAAATTCGCTGGATAGACGACTATGGGCACTACGTGGAATCCGACGTCTATGGCGGCCTCTATTACGTGTTTATTTCGGACATTACCGAAAAACGGATGCAAATGGAAACGGACAAGGCCGTCCGGACAGCGGTTATCGAAGCCCTTAGCAGAAGCTACAATGCGGTGTGGCTCATTAATGACATTGCCACGGGGAGTTTTTCGCTTTTCCGTGGCGAGACGAAGGGCGAGAGCATTCATGCAAGGCCCACCCGCGAAGCTTTGGAACTTTTGGATTACGAAGATGCCAAGAGAAACTACATTGACAACTTTGTCGTGGAAGAAGACCGGGAACGCCTCCGCAGGGAACTGACCCTTGAAAATCTCAAGGAGTGTACCAGTGACAACCACATGTTCACAGAAAGTTTCAGGCGAATCATCGGTAATGAAGAACGGTATTACCGTATCGAATTTATGCAGGTGAAGCTGCCCAACGGCAAAACCGGGATTGTTGCGGGCTTTAGGGATGTAGATTCTGAAGTCCGCGAAGAAGAGGAAACCCGGAGAAAACTCCTGGAGGCCGAAGCCGCCAAGGCTGAAAACCGAAGGCTCATGGAACGGGTGGAATCCGCTGCGGAACTGGCGGAACTTATGGGCTCGGTAACTTCGCTTCTTTCGAACATGCCGGCCCTGAGTTTTTCGAAGGATGCCCTTACCGGCAAGTACCTCGCCTGTAACCAGGCCTTCGCCGAATACGCCAACAAGGAAAATCCCGACGGTGTTATCGGACTTACGGATTACCAAATTTTTGACCCCGTGACGGCGGCGCATTTTGCTGAGGACGACCGCAAGGCGCTTGAAATGGACAAGCCCTACGTGTTCTTCGAGGATGTTCCCAACGCGGTGGGGACAGAAATCCGCAACCTCCAGACAACCAAGATGAAGTTCAAGGATTCTTCGGGCAGGCTCTGCACCTTGGGTATGTGCGTGGATGTGACGGAAATGACCCGCATAAAATCAGCAGAAGCCCATCAGCAGGAACTGGAAGCGAGGCTTGAATTACAAGAAACCCTTTTGCAGGAACGGCACCACCGCGAACAGCTGGATAACATGATAACGGCCATGGCTTCTGATTACCGCAGTATTTATCATGTGAATCTTGATGCCGACGAAGCGGTGTGTTACCGTGCAGACGCAAGCGACAAAGACCAGCATGCGGAAGGGGTCCGTTTCCCCTATCTCGAACGGTTCCGCTACTATGGAAACACCTATGTGACGGAAGCCTTCCGTGAAGGATTCCTGAATTTTATCGAACCCGAAAATATCCGCAGGGCACTTGCGAAGGACTCTCTGATCGTTTATCGTTACCTAGTGAACCGCGCAGGCAAGGAATATTACGAGATGATTCGCGTCGCGGACGTGCAGGGAGCGGAAGAACGTACGGACGGAATTGTCCATGCGGTGGGTCTTGGCCTTACGGTTATTGACGAAGAAATGCGGGACTCTCTGGCAAGGAACAAGGCACTAACGGAGGCCCTGGCGGCAGCCGAATCGGCAAGCACCGCAAAGACGGCGTTCCTCTCCAACATGAGCCACGAAATAAGAACTCCGATGAATGCCATCATTGGCCTGGATAGTCTTGCTCTCAGTGACGAGACCCTAAGCGACAAGACTAAGGACTATCTTGAAAAAATTGGAGGCAGTGCAAGGCACTTGCTAGGACTCATCAATGACATTTTGGACATGAGCCGCATCGAAAGTGGAAAGCTTATGCTCAGGAACGAGGAGTTTTCCCTGAACGACATGTTGGAGCAGATAAACACACTGGTCATGACGCAGTGCAGCGAAAGGGGAATCCGCTTCCAATGCAACCAGAAAGGGAAGGTTGGCTCTTACTTCATTGGCGACGAGATGAAACTGAAGCAGGTGCTCATCAACATCCTGAGCAACGCCATCAAGTTCACGGAACGCTTGGGCGAAATCCGTCTTGACGTGGAGTGTACGGCCTCGTACCAGGGCCAGTCTACGCTGAAATTTTCCGTGCAGGATACAGGAATAGGAATTTCAGAATCCTTCATCCCGAAGATATTTGACTCCTTCACGCAAGAAGATTCCACGCGGAACTCTAAGTTCGGCAGTACCGGGCTTGGAATGGCGATTACCAAGAACATCGTAGAGATGATGAATGGCTCCATTTCTGTAGAATCTAAGAAAGGGGTGGGTTCCACCTTCACCGTGGTTGTGACTCTCAGGGAATGCGAACACGCTCTCCCCTCCATAGGGAAAATCCAGACGAAGGACTTGTCCGTTCTCGTGGTGGACGACGACGCCATCGCCTGCGAGCACGCAAGGCTCGTACTTTCGGAAGCGGGCGTCAAGTCGGATACGAGCTTGAGCGGAGAAGAGGCTCTCCACATGCTTGAGGTTCACCATGCAAAACATGAACCCTATAATCTGGTGCTTCTCGATTGGAAAATGCCAGACATGGATGGAATCGAGGTAGCTAGGCGCATCCGTGAACGCTACGACAAGGAAACCACCGTCATCATTCTTACGGCATATAACTGGGATGAAATTATGGACACCGCGCTGCATGCGGGAGTAGACAGTTTTCTTTCAAAGCCCTTGTTTGCCATGGGTGTGTTGGACGAGTTTGAACGTATTGCCCGACGCAATAATATGGGAATTCTTAGGGAAAAGAAACGGGCGAGCCTAGAAGGAAGGCGCATCCTCCTTGCTGAAGACATTGCCATTAACGCCGAAATCATGAAGGAAATTCTGAAGGCGCGGGGGATGGCGGTTGGCCTGGCCGAAAATGGGAAACTCGCTCTCGAGATGTTCAGGGAAAGCGATTATAATCATTACGATGCTATTCTCATGGATGTGCGGATGCCCGAAATGGATGGCCTGGAGGCCACCGCAGCTATCCGTGCTTTGGACCGCCCCGATGCAAAGACCGTGCCTATTGTTGCCATGACGGCTAACGCCTTTGACGAGGATGTGCAAAAATCCTTGCAGGTCGGCATGAATGCCCATCTTTCAAAACCTGTGGAACCCGACATCCTTTACCTGACTCTGGCGGAGCTCATTTACGACTCCAAATAGGAATGGTGCACCCCCGCTACAGCGGAGGTGCGTTACTGCGCCGTTGAACCTTCAACCCTTAGCAAGCTCCGGAAGTTGGGAACTTGTATCCCCAAAGACATTCGTTGGAGTTTTCTAAAAAACGAAAAAGTAGGCGCTAACATAGAATGCGATGCGAACCTGCTGAAAATGGATCTTGTGTAAATTGCTATTTTTTGACACGGAAAACTCCTGCGCAGAGTTGCGCGGGATATTTGAGCTTTATAAGAGGAAATTATGTGCGAAAATTGCTGTTCTAACCGTCCTGTCCGAGTACGCTTTGCCCCGAGCCCCACGGGCTACCTGCATGTGGGCGGTGCGCGTACCGCTATTTACAACTACTTTTTTGCCAAGCACATGGGTGGCACGTTCTACCTGCGTATCGAGGATACCGACCGCAAGCGTTACAACGAAACTGCATTGCACGACTTGATGCGCGACCTCAAGTGGCTTGGACTCCAGTGGGACGAGGGTCCGGGTTGCGAAGGCGACTGCGGTCCGTACTTCCAGAGCGAACGCCTGGACATTTACCACCGTGAAATCAAGAAACTCTTGGATGCGGGTTGCGCCTACTATTGCTTCTGCTCCGAAGAGCGCCTGCAGGAAGTCCGCGCCGAACAGGAAAAGAGCCACGTGCCGGTTACCGGCTACGACCGCCACTGCCGTAACATTAGTCGCGAAGAAGCCGAAGCCCGCATTGCCGCCGGCGAAAAGGCCGTGATCCGCTTCAAGGTGCCGGAAACGGGTGTTACCGAATTCGACGACATGATTCGCGGTCACATCAGCTACCAGAACGAACTTTTGGACGACCTGGTGCTTATCAAGCGCGACGGATACCCGACGTACCACTTTGCAAGCGTCGTGGACGACCACTTGATGGGAACGACCCACGTGCTCCGCGGCGACGAATGGATCAGCTCCACGCCGAAGCATGAACTCCTTTACAAGGCCTTTGGCTGGCAGCCGCCCGTATGGTGCCACCTGCCGGTGATTCTCGACAAGAACGGCGGTAAGCTTTCTAAGCGCAAGGGTGCTGCTTCTGTGGGCGATTTCCGCGACCTCGGCTACCTGCCCGAAACGCTCGTGAACTACCTCGCTCTCCTGGGCTGGAACCCGGGCGACGACCGTGAAGTCATGACCATCAAGGAAATGGTGGAAAGCTTTACACTGGAACGCATCAACCCGAAGTCTGCCAGCTTCGACGAAAAGAAATTGCAGTGGATGAACGGCCAGCACATCCACCTGTGCGACGACGCTTTCCTCAAGAATATCATGAAGGAAGGCTTGGCTGCGAAGGGTATCGACCTCTCGAAGGAACCGGAAGAACGCCTCGACGAAATCGTGAAGCAGCTCAAGCCCCGTGCCCACTTTGTGCAGGATTTGGCCGACATGGCCGTGTACTTCTTTGTTGCTCCGACCACCTACGACGAGAAGGGTGCGAAGAAGCACTTCGGCGAAGGTTCCAAGGAAGTGGCGACCCTCGTGCGCGACATGCTCGCTTCCATTGAAGACTTCAAGACGCCTGTCATCGAGAAGGGTTTCTACGACCTGGCCGAACGTTGCGGCCACAAGGTGGGTGAACTCGTCGGTGCCCCGCGTCTCGCTGTCTCTGGCGTTACTGCTGGCCCCGGCCTCTGGGAAATGTTCGAACTCATCGGCAAGGAAGAAGTGCTCCGCCGCATTGATGTCGCCCTCCCGCTGATGAAGGATTAGTTCAAAGTTCTGAGTTACTAGTTACTAGTGAATTCCTAATGCAAGATGTATCTTGGTGTTAGTTGTCCTAGTAACTAGTAACTATTAACTAGTAACTCAAGAAATGCGTAAACAGTTCCCCTACAAACTTCTGACCCAGAAAATGTTTTGCTGCCGTTGCCAGCGGGTAACGGAGCACGGGATATTTGCGCGGGAACCCTATTCTACCCACGGTGGCATGGAACCGAAAATTCCGCTTCTGTGTTCGTGCGAAGCGTGCCAGAATGTCATCATCTGCTTTTCCAACGAGTTTAGCTTTGGAACAAGCGTGGAACATGCGGACTACACGAAGATTTACGGGCACAACCGAATCCAGCCCGGGAACTGGTTGTTTTTCAAGGGTGGTGTGAAGCCGGGGTTGGTCAAGAGTTGTTTCCAGACTCACGACAAGGAAATTTACGTGCTTACCTACGGTGGCGCCAAGGACGAAAAGGTGGAATGCCCCAAGTGCCATGTGGAGTCGGAGGTAGCGCCGGGCGGGTATCGGCTGCTTCCGGCCCAGAGCGCCTTGACGCTTATCGGCGACCATGTGTATCACGCCATTCGGGACATGTTCGGCGTGGCGGTAGGGTATGTGAACGACGGCGAAAAGGACAAGCTGGCCGTGCAGATGGAAGACAAAAGCCTGCTGTTCATTACGCTGCCCCAGGCCATACAGAACCTGCCCAATGCAAAACTTTCGGACATGACCCGCAACAAGCTGATGCAGTTTTTTCCGGAGGATTCCCGCCGAGTCTCGGTGACGGTGGGGCAGGGGATTGTGTATCTCGACGGCCTTGTGAAGAATTTGTCCGTAAAGCGTGCCATCAGGGCCTGCGTCAACGGCATGCAGAGGGTTCGGGGCTGCGTTGACTTTATGAAAATCAGTGCGGAATCCTACACTTCGGACGAGCAGATTGAAAAGGCAATTCTTTCCCTCCTGGAAACCCCGGGCCTTAAGATTTTTAACTATAGGGTCCAGGTGGAACAGGGGCGCGTGCAGGTGTCTCTGGACTGCGTTCGTGAATATTTCCCCAAAGAAATCGAGAACAAGATTGCGGAATTTCCGGGCGTGCAGGACTTGGACGTGAAAATTAATTCGATTCCTATGGACGAAATGGAAAATACCAAGGTTTGTAAGGAACTGGAATATGAGCTTTCCATGAATACCCGCCTGGGAGATTCCTTGATTCGCGTGAATTACGTAGATGATAAATTTTTGCTGGAAGGAAAGGTTCATTCCATGATCCAGAAACAGCTGGCCATGTTCTGCGTGGCAAGGCGCGTGCTGAGTACGTCTATTGAAAACAGGCTGAGGATAGTTTAAACAAAGAGGTCGATATGGCTGGAAAAGGATACGAGAAAATCAACGATGTAAAGGCCCTGCTGAAAGAATACAGGACCGTAGAAGAAATTGCGACCCATATCGGGCGCGGTCCTCGCACGGCATTCCGCTATCTGGAATACCTGCGGGGCGAAAACTGCGGGCTCCGTAAAGGCAAGAATAGCCTGGGCCAGACCGCGTTCAAGATTCAAGTGAACGAGCAGGTTTCCTTCAATCAGGAATCCGTAAAGCAGCTTGAAAAAATCAAGAAGAACATGACGGGAAAATCTCCCAGCGATATGAAAAATCGTAAGCTGGTGGACAAACTGATTGCCGCCATGCAGACCACCAATCCCGATGAATTCAGGCCCGAGGCTATCACTACGGACAAGGACTTGATTATGGATTATGGCCCCTGGAGCGACAACAAGATTCAGGACCTGTACGTGAACAAGGTGCTGGACGCTATCCACAGCGGTGTGAAAATCCGTATCGCCTACCACCACGGCACCAAGAAAAAAGATGACGAAACCATCGAGATTAGCCCCGTGAAGGTGGTGATGCGCATGGACACGGTTTACATTATCGGCGCAGACGATACCTTTGCGGAAACGGGTATCTTGAAGATGTACATGCTGGAAAACGTGATGAACATTACGGTCACCAACAAGTTGGCCCAAAGCGGAATCTTTTTTGACGAGCAGAGTTATTACAAGTATGCCTATGGGAAATATATAGACCCAAAAATTGCGCCCCAGGATATTTCCCTGCAGATTCGCTCCAGCAATAACGACTGGCTCAAGACCCAGTTCGAAAAGTCCCATTTCAATCCGCCTGCGGTTGTGCGCAAGGACAAGAACAGGAACGACGTGGTGGACCTGAAACTCCGCATTACGCCCGACTTTAAGGCTTGGCTTATGGGCGTCTTGCCGGACGTGAAAATCCTGAAGCCGGAATCCCTGAAAAAAGAAATGAAGGACCTGCTGAAGAAGACCTTGTCCGAAATGGAAGACTGACGGAAAGGGACGTAGCTCGATGGAATCGGAACACAAACTTTCGGATTACAATTTCGAGTTCCCGAAGGAACTGATTGCAAGCCGCACGGCAGGCAAGGGCAAGACCCGCATATTGCACTGTCCCAAGGACGGCGGTGAACGCCACATTATGAAGGCCCCCGAAATTGTGGAGCTGTTCCGCCCCGGTGACTGCCTTGTGGTGAACAATACCAAGGTGATTCCGGCCCGCCTCTACGGTCACACCCTCCATGGCGGCGAAGTGGAAACCCTCCTGGTGCAGGCGCTGATTCCTGCAGAAAACGGAGAGGCTCGCTACGAGGCCCAGGTTCGCCCCGGCAAGGCTTTCAAGATTGGTCGCGAACTTGAAATCGCCGGTGTCAAGACCGTTGTGGAAGACATCAAGGAAGACGGCGCCCGGGTGCTCCGTTTTGCGGTAACTCCGGTGGAACTGGAAGCGGTGATGAACCGTGAAGGCCACGTTCCGCTGCCGCCCTACATTGACCGCCCCGATGACGAAGACGATAAGTTGGCCTACCAGACGATTTTTGCAAAGTATTCGGGCGCCGTGGCCGCCCCTACGGCAAGCCTCCACTTCAGCGAAGAAATGCTCGAAGCCCTCAAAGCGAAGGGCGTTTACGTTGCCGAAGTCACCTTGCATGTGGGACCTGGAACCTTCCAGAATATTTCGGTGGAAGACTTTACCCAGCACAAGATGCACGGCGAGCATTACGAGCTGACCAGGGAAAATGCCGAGATTATCAACAAGGCAAAACGGGAAGGCGGTCGTATCGTGACGGTCGGCACCACCAGCACCCGTGTAGTGGAAACCATAGCCGATGCCAACGGAATCGTAAAGGCGCAATCGGGCGTGACCCATGCCTTCTTCTATCCGGGTTATCGCTACAAGATTGTGGATGGCCTCTTGACCAATTTCCACTGGCCGAAGAGCAGCCTCATTCTTTTGGTGTCCGCCTTCTATGGCCGCGAAAACACTCTCGCCGCCTACAAGATGGCTGTAGAGAACAAGATGAAACTGTTCAGCTACGGCGACGGGATGCTGATACTGTAGCCTTGGCTTACTTTGCAGTAGAATCTGCTCCCAGGGTGGGAATCAGCTTATTCTCTTGGCAGAGATTTTCTTCCCTGATTTTGAAGGTGAAGTCTACCAGGTTGTTCTCGAACATTTTCTGGTAGGGCTTCTTTTGCTGCACGCTCTGGAGGGCGCAAGTGCAGTAGTTGATACGCTGGACCAGCTTCGCCTCGTCTGAAGGTGTTCCCTGGGCAAAGACGCATTCGTGCATGATGGCGTATTCCATGGGACGGTCGTAACGTCCCTTGCACTTGTTTTTCAGGTCGGGCTGTGCGGCCACCTTTTCGATAATCCCCTGGCTTGGAACGTCGTTGACAACCTTGCAGGTGACAAAGCCGCCGGCAAAAAAGGCGAGGCAGAGAGCCATGTTGATAAGGAATCGCTTGCCGCGGCTAATCTTGTTGTAGTTCCGCTCTACGGCTTCCAAGGTTTGGGTGGCGTGTAGCCTGACGTCATCTAAATCGTTGTTTTCCATGGAGTGTACCTTAGTTTTCGCTTTCCAGAGTCCAGATGTCGGGCATGGTGCGGTATTCTCCGGCGCAGTCCAGCCCGTAGCCCACTACGAAACCGTCTTCGATGGAGAACCCGACGAAGTCCGCCTTGTAGTCCACTTCCCGACGGGCCCGCTTTTCTAGCAGCACGCAACTGCGGACTTCGGCGGCGCCTTTTTCCTTAAGCAGGTCCACCAGTTTTTGCAGGGTGCGGCCCGTGTCCAGAATGTCGTCGATGAGCAGGACCTTTTTGCCGTTCAGGTCCAGTTCTTCCAGCAGGGAGACCTTCAGCTGGCCGGAACTTTCCGTAGAGTCGCCATAGCTGGACGCCCTGATGAAGGAAACCTTGATGTCCTTGTTGGGGAAATGCCTGCACAGGTCCGACACGAACACGAAGGAGCCCGTAAGCACGCCTACGATGGTGTCGAACTTGTAGTTCCGGGCGATTTTTTCGCCCAGAAGTTGGACCATCTCCTGGATGGCCTCAGCCGTAAAGAGTGGCATGAGGCTCATCTTATACATTGCCTACCTCGAAATTCAGCCACTGGAACACGGGAATCATGGCTTTCAGCTTGCCCTTGGGATTCTTCTTGAATTCCTGGAACATGGGGAAGGCCTGGTTCTCGATGGAGGTCTTGTCGATGTAGATGTGCAGCCAGTCCGCCAAAGAAATCAGGTTCGTGATGTAGAGGACGGTGGGCTGTTTCAGATTCTCGAAAACCTGGTCCAGGCATTCTACAATTTTGCGGTGGATCATGCGGCCCGTCCCGCCGAAGGAGAAGGTGGCGTTCAGGGAGTTGGCTTCCTTGACCAGGGCCTCGATTTCCTTGAAGTTTTCCTGCTCCGGATTATCCAGGTATTCCAGCACCAGGTGGTGGATCTTGGAATTGATGTCCAGGGAAAGAATGGTCCGAATGGTGTCCGGCAGGGTATGGTCCGGGTCGGCCAGGCTGTCGATGGAAAGCCCCTTCTGAACGGCAAAGTCCGAGAAGGCCTCCGTAATGTCCTTGAGGTTCCGCTTGGTTTCCAGCTGGTTGATGCGCTTCAGGGAATCGCTCATCAGGTGACGCATCTGCACCACGTAGGCGGTGGGAAACTGGTGCTGAAGTTCTTCGGCACTCTTGTTCGGGTTTTCTACGAAGGAGAGTTTGTTCACCTCGGGTTCGCCGTCGGCCACCACCAGGTTCACGCGGCCCATGGAATCGGACAGCACCAGGATTGTTGCCACCCGGGATTCCCCGATGGTCTTGTCGTCGTAGGTGGCTCGCACCAGGGTCTGCTTGCGGCGGGAGGCGATCTTTGTAGAAGTGAGCTTGGCGTTTTTCTGGTCGTAGCCCTCTTCCAGTCCCAGGTGGAAAATGGCGGCCCGTTCGGCCATGAGCTTCACCGTCACGGGGACCTCGTCCTTGGCGTAGCGGGTGTAAACTTCGGCGCCGTTCCACTTGTGCTCATTGCTGGTGGCCCGGGCGAGGATGCTCATGAAACGGTTCTCGATGGAGTGCCCGAAGGGGAGGAACGGCTGCATCAGTTCCATGGCCCGGAGGGCGTAGCGCATGTTCTGCACAGGTTCCAGGCCTTCGATGTCGTTGAAGAACCAGCCGCAGCTGGTAAAGCTGAACAGGCAGAATTTCTGGATTTCCAGAAGACGCACGGCCTTGGCGCTTTCTTCGGCGTTTTCGGGATTGTTCAGGATAGTCTTCAGGAATGCGGAGAGTCGTGTCTCGTCTTCGGGAGCGACCAATGCCTGCACGTATCCGTTCCGGGCGTCCCAGGGATTCACCTTGCTCACCTTCTCGAATTCCCGCACAAAGATTTCGTCGGCCAGTTCCTTCAGGTGGTTGAATGCGTCGCGCAACGGACCGCGCCATTTCTGGTTCCAGCCGGGGCCACCTCCGGTGGAGCATCCGCAGTCCCTGTACCAGCGGCCCACCCCGTGGGCGCAGCTCCAGGCGCAACCTTCGCCGTGGAAATTCTTCAGCAGTACCTCGTGCTTGGGCGGGAACTTTTCCAGGTACCAGCCGTAGTTGACGGGCACCATGTTGTTCTCGGGAGCGTATCGGTTGTAAAGGTAGGCGGCGCACATGTCGCCGAAGGGCTCGTGGTGTCCGTAGCTTTCGCCGTCGGTGCCGATGCTCACCAGCTGCGGGTCTTCGCGGTTCGGGTCCCAGGCGTCCTGGATGCGCTTGCCGAACACGCCCGCATCGCGGAGCAGATGCTCGAAACCTACGGCGCTGCTGAGCCAGGGGTTGTAGAAGAACACGTCCAGGTAGCCGTCGCAGACCAGATTGCCCTTTTCGTCCCGCGGGTAAATGCGGTAGGGCCTGGTGGTGTCGATATCGGTATTGCTACAGCCAATCCATTTTTCGGCACCCAATTCACGGAAGGAATCCGCCTGGGTGGGGGAGAGGATGGTAAACTTGATTCCCGCCTTGATGAGTTCCACCACTGTCGGCAGGTTGATGGCGGTTTCAGCCAGCCACATGGCCTCGGGCATGCGTCCGAAATGGAACTTGAAATCTTCGATGCCCCAGAGAATCTGGGTCCGCTTGTCCTGCTCGCTGGCGAGAGGCATGATGATGTGGTTATAGACCTGGGCGATGGCGTTGCCGTGGCCGTTTAGACGTTCGGCGCTCCGCTTGTCGGCTTCCTGGATTCTCTTGTAAGTGTCGGGAGTATGGGTCCGGATCCAACCCATGAGGGTGGGGCCCATGTTGAAGCTCATAAAATCGTAGTTGTTGACGATATCCTGGATGCGCCCCTCTGAATTCAGAATGCGGCTTGCGGAGTTGGGGGAGTAGCACTGGCTTGCGATACGGTCGTTCCAGTCGTGAAATGGCCGCGCACTGGGCTGGTTCTCGATGACGCCTGTCCAGGGATTTTCGCGGGGAGGCTGGTAAAAGTGACCGTGAATCGTAAAATAGAGGGGGTGCTTCTTTTCCATGGGCGCAAATGTAGAAATATTTAATCTACTGCCCAAAGTATTGACTTGGATGGGGAAAGTCTCCCCCTCGCTACAGCCTTGGCGATTAGACAAAAGCCGGTAGTGTCATTGCGAACCCCGAATAGGGGTGAAGCAATCACAATCCAACGTTCTCGCCAAGTCTGCCGCTACCCCCTCTACGGGGCCTCAGACGTCGGCCCCGTAACGCCCCGACTTTTTCTATATTTATGCATATAAACAAATAAATGCATAAAGACTGGTTACGGCGGTTCGTGCCATGGAAAAGAAAATGACGCTACGTGAAGCTTTCGAAAACAAGATGTTGCTGCTGGACGGCGGCATGGGTTCTGTCATTCAGACTTACGGGATCAAGGGCGCGAACAACGACATGCTCTCCATCGAGAAGCCGGAAATCATTCTCGATATCCAGCGCCGTTACGTGGATGCGGGCGTGGACTGCCTGACCACCAACACGTTCTCGAGCCAGCGCGTAAGCCAGCACGAATACCACCAGGAACACCGCATTGCCGAGATGAACCGCGCCGCTGTGAAGATTGCGAAGCAGGCCGCGGCAGAGGCCATGGAAAAGTACGGCCGTCAGGTGTACATTCTGGGTGACGTGGGCCCCACCAGCAAGATGCTTTCCATGAGCGAAGACGTGAACGACCCTGCGAGCCGTAGCATTACTTTTGACGAACTGGAAGACGCCTACCTGGAACAGATTCAGGTGTTGGTGGAAGAAGGCGTCGACGCGATTCTGATTGAAACGATTTTCGATACACTGAACGCGAAGGCTGCCGCGAGCGCTTTTACCAAGGTGATGGAAAAACGCGCTGCCGACGCCGGTGACAAAGCCGCCGACCTCAAGTCAGTCGAAGTCATGTTCTCCATGACAGTGAGCGACGCTTCGGGCAGAACACTTTCGGGCCAGACGGTGGAAGCTTTCGCCGTGAGCGTGATGCACATGCACCCGCTTTCTATTGGTTTGAACTGCGGGCTCGGTGCCGACGGTATGGTGCCGTACCTGCGCCGCATGGGCAAGGTTGCGCCCTGCTATATTTCTTGTCACCCGAATGCGGGGCTGCCGAACCAGTTCGGCGGTTACGACGATACGCCCGAAGACATGGTACGCCTGATGGGCGTTTACCTGGACGACAAGCTGGTGAACATGATTGGCGGTTGCTGCGGTACCACACCGGAACACATCGCTGCCATGCGCAAGATGCTTGACGCCCTGCCGGCTGATTACGAACGCCGCAAGCCCGCGCCCAAGTACGCCACGAGCCCGCTACTCCGCCTCGCGGGTCTCGAACCGCTGTTTAAGGAACAGGTGCGCCCCAGCAACGGTGCCGACAGTTGCAACGCCGAAGACTTTGTGAAGGTGGGCGAACGCTGCAACGTCGCCGGCTCCAAGAAGTTCCTGCGGCTCATCAACGAAAAGAATTACGACGAGGCGCTTGACATTGCACGCAAGCAGGTCGAAGACGGTGCCGACGTGATTGACGTGAACATGGACGATGGTCTGCTGGACGCCACCGCCGAAATGCAGACCTTCCTGAACCTGATTGCATCGGACCCGGCCGTGAGTCGCGTGCCCATCATGGTGGACTCTTCCCGATTCGAAGTCATCGAGGCGGGCCTCAAGTGCATCCAGGGCAAGAGTATCGTGAACTCCATCTCCCTCAAGATGGGCGAACAGGCGTTTATCGAGCACGCACTCACCATCAAGCGCCTGGGGGCCGCCGTCATCGTGATGCTCTTCGACGAAGAAGGTCAGGCCACCAACTACGAGCGTCGCGTGAATATTGCCGCCCGCGCCTACGACATTCTGGTGAAGCAACTGGATTTCGCGCCCTCCGACATCATCTTTGACCCGAACGTTTTGACAGTCGCAACCGGCATGGCCGAACACAACGCCTACGCCATCGACTTTATCCGCGCGGTCCGCTGGATTATGGACAACCTGCCCGGTGTGCGCATCTCGGGCGGTCTTTCGAACCTCTCGTTCGCCTTCCGCGGCAACAACTACCTGCGCGAAGCGATGCACACCACCTTCTTGCATTACGCGATTCCGAACGGCATGGGCATGGCCATCATGAACCCCAGCGCGATTATCGAATACAAGACGATTCCGCTGGAACTCCGCATGGCCATTACCGAAGTGCTGTTGAACACGGAACCAGATGCAAGCGAAGCGCTTATTGAAATTGCAAGCCGCATGACCGCAGCTGCCGCTGCCGCCAAGGAAGCGGGTACCAAGTACGACCCGAAGGCGATTTTCGCCATGAGCACAGGCGCGGGCAGTTCCGACGCGGGTAGCAACAGCGTCGCCGACTCCGCGCAGGCAAAAACCACGCCCGAAGAACGCCTGCAAGAAGCACTTCTCAAGGGAACTTCCACCACTCTTCAGCCCGACCTGATGGAACTCATCAACCGCGGCGATAGCCCGGTGGGAATCATCTCTGGCCCGCTCATGGACGGCATGAACGAAGTCGGTCGCCGCTTCGGTGAAGGCAAGATGTTCTTGCCGCAGGTGGTAAAGACAGCACGCACCATGAAGAAGGCGGTAGAAATCTTACAGCCCTACATCGAGGCGGGCAAGGACGCGAACGCTTCTAGCCGCGGCAAGATTGTGATTGCCACCGTCAAAGGCGACGTGCACGATATCGGCAAGAATATCGTCTCCGTGATTATGGCCTGTAACGGCTACGAGATGGTGGACCTGGGCGTGATGGTTCCCGAAGACGTCATCGTGAAGGCGGTCATCGAAAACAAGGCCGATATATTGAGCCTCTCCGGATTGATTACGCCCTCCCTCGAAGAAATGTGCACCGTGGCTAAAGCCATGCAAGATGCGGGCCAGCGCATCCCGATTATCGTCGGCGGCGCCACCACCTCGCCCACGCACACGGCCGTGAAAATCGCCCCGTGCTACGAAGGCCCTGTATTCCACGTGCGCGACGCCGCAAGCAACCCGGGCCTCGTGCAAAAGCTTTTGGATCCGGCCACTAGCGAACAGACCATTCAAGAAAACCGGGTCGAACAGCAGCGCATTCGCGACAAGCAAAACGGCATCCAGACCGAAGCCGCAAGCGCCATGGCTGCAGCAGAGAAGACTCCCCTCGAACGTCGCTACAGCTGCGACTGGAGCAAGTACCAGCCCGTGGAACCTCCGTTCATGGGCGAAAGCAAGCTCCCGCCGATTCCGCTGGAAAAAGTCATCCCGCTTATCAGCTGGGAATACTTCTTCTTCACCTGGAAAATCAAGCCGGACCAGGAAGAAGCAAAGAAACTCAAGGCCGATGCCGAAGCGCTCATCAAGAGTCTCACGAAGCCCGAGTATGCGCTGCGTGCCGTGCAGGCGTTCTACCCTGCAGCCGGTACGGAAAATTCCATCAAGTTCAACACGGGCCGTACCGGCACCGACTCCGACTTTGTCGAAGTCGCTACGGCACGCCAGCAGAACCCGGAAGGCACTTGCCTTGCCCTCTGCGACTACGTAGCCCCTGCCAATGCGAATACCGCAAGCGTCTTCGCCGCTCCCGCCGGTAAAGATGTTTTCCGCGACATTGTGGGCGCCTTCGCCGTCACCGTGAGCGACGCCTTCGTCAAACGCCTCGAAAAGCTCAAGGCCGAACAGGGCGGCAGCGACTACGACGTTCTTTTGATGCAGACCGTCGCCGACCGCCTCGCCGAAGCGGGCGCCGAATACCTGAGCCAGGAACTCGCCCGCACCAACAGCTGGAAGGGCATCCGCCCGGCCGTCGGCTACCCGGTACTCCCGAACATCAAGGAAATCTTCAACGTGGCGAAACTCATCGACTTCGGTAGCGTGGGCATCAGCCTCACCGAGAACGGCGCCATGTACCCGCAGGCCTCCGTAAGCGGCCTCTACATCAGCCACCCCGAAGTGGATTATTTTCACGTAAAGTCGTGAGACGGCTACGCCTCTCCAGGATGACATTCCCCGTGCCTCGCGCCCCGCGCCTCGAACCTCTTGTCCCCTGCGGCCCTACCACCTACAACCTATCCCCTAAATCCTAGATCCTAGCCCCTATCCCCTAAATCCTATCCCCTCATCCCTAGCCACTATACTATCTTTCCCACCATGCGTTACAGTGATATTTCTTGTTTCCAGAGCGGTGTAGCCGTTCCCCTGTTCAGCCTCCGTAGCAAAAACAGCATCGGTATCGGCGAATACCTCGACCTGATTCCCTTTGCCCAGTGGTCCAAGCTTTGTGATTTCAACGTCATCCAGCTTCTGCCGGTGAACGATACCGGTGCCGAGGCCAGCCCTTACAGCGCCCGCAGCGCCTTTGCCCTGAACCCGGTGTTCATCAACATCCAGGCGGTGCAGGGTTCCTCCGAATTCGAAGACGACATCGAAGAGGCCAAGGAAAAGTTCGACGAGCAGGAACGCATCGACTACTACAAGATTTCCACTTGGAAACGCTCCATCCTGAGAAAAATTTTTGACAACCGTTACGACCAGCTCCGCAAGGACAAGGTCTTGCAGGAGTGGCTGGACAAGAACCCCTGGGCCAAGGCCTACTGCGCCTACAGCACCTTGAAGGCCGAAAACGGCGAGAAGAGCTGGAAGGACTGGAAAAATTTCAAGAACCCCACGGACGCAGACATTGAAAAAATCTGGACCAAGTACAAGAAAGACGTTTGGTTCCAGGCCTGGATGCAGTTCGTTGCCGAGACGCAGTTCTGTGCCGCCGTGTCGGAAGTTTCCAAGTTGGGCATCAACATCAAGGGTGACATTCCTATCCTCATCAACGAGGACAGCGCCGACGTGTGGGCGAGCCGCAAGTATTTCTCCCTGGAAGACCGTGCCGGCGCACCTCCCGACATGTTCAGCTACAGCGGCCAGAACTGGGGATTCCCCACCTACCGCTGGGATGTCATTGAACAGGACGGCTTTGCCTGGTGGAAAGCCCGTCTCGCCCAGGCAAGCAAGTTCTACCACGCCTACCGTATCGACCATGTGCTGGGATTTTTCCGTATCTGGAGCATCCCCCAGACCGAGACCACGGGCATCCTCGGGCACTTCAATCCTAGCATCCCGCTGACCCTGGAACGCCTGCAGGCCGCAGGCTTCAAGCAGGAATCCCTGGAATACCTGCGCAAGCCCAACTATTCCGTGGATCAGCTGCGGCAGTTCCTGGAAGGCGATACGGAACGCCTGCTGCCCGTCTGCTTCAAGACGCTCTACGGCACTACAGACCGCTACATTTTGAAAGACGAATTCCTCTCGGAAAAGGCCATTCTCGGTCTTTCCGAACCCCAAGAAATTAAGGACAAGCTGCTGAAGGTTTACTGGAACCGCGTGTTTGTCCCTACCGGCGACGAACACACCTTCTACCCTTACTGGTACTGGTACAATGCCCCGGTGCTCTTCACCCTGCCGGAATATGAACAGCAGAAACTTCACGAGATTATCGGCGAAAACGAGGCCGCCCAGAATGGGCTCTGGGAGGCGAACGCCACCAAGCTTCTGTCGGTCCTTGCCAAGGAAACGGACATGCTGGTCTGCGCCGAAGACCTGGGCTCCGTGCCCCGCTGCGTTCCTGCGGTTCTCAAGAAACTGAATATCCTTTCGCTCCGTATCGAACGCTGGGCCCGCAACTGGGACGCTCCCTATTCTCCCTACTACGCTATGGAAGAATACCCCCGCCTCTCGGTGTGCACCACCAGCTGCCACGACACCTCCAGCCTTCGCGGGCTCTGGAAGGAGCCTGACTTTGATAGGGCCTTCTACTGGTCTCACGCGGGACTTCCGGGCAACGCTCCGGAAGAACTGACCCCCACCGTGGTGCGGAATATTCTGGCCCACGTGTTCTCCGCCAACAGCCTGCTCTGCATCTTGCCGGTGCAGGACTATTTCGCCTTGTCGCCCGCCCTTTCGGAATGCGCTCCCGAAGAGGAACGGGTGAACATCCCGGGCACCGTCGGCGGCAAGAACTGGACCTACCGCCTGCCCTGTTCCGTAGAGGACCTCGCGAAAAACAACTTCCTCTGTTCCGAAATCCGCAAGCTGGTGGACGCCCGCAAACGCAGACCCATGTGGAAAATTTAATTCAATGTGGAATGTGGGATGTGGAATGTGTAATTAGACGTTTCACATTGCGGCGCAGCCGCTCGCATCACACACTTCACACTACACATTGCCTATGTTCGCTCCCGCTTGGACAAAAGACGCCGTATTCTATCAGATATTCCCTGATAGGTTCTGCCGGAGTCCCCGCTACCATGCGGTAGGCAGGTTCGTGCCTTGGGGCTCCAGGCCCACCCGCGAAAACATGTTCGGCGGGAATCTCGCGGGCATCGAGGACCATCTGGACTACATCGCGGGCCTCGGCGTAAACGCCATCTATCTCTGTCCCATCTTCAAGAGCAATTCCAACCACCGCTACCATACCGTCGATTACTTCGAAATCGACCCGGTGCTGGGCACGCTCAAGGATTTCGACCGCCTTGTCAAAAAAGCCCACAGGCTTGGGCTGCGTATCATTCTCGACGGTGTGTTCAACCACTGTTCCCGCGGGTTCTTCCAGTTCAACAGCCTGCTGGAACTGGGCGAAAATTCCCCCTACGTGGACTGGTTTCATGTAAAGGGCTGGCCTCTCAACGCCTATTCGGGCAAACCCAATTACGAATGCTGGTGGAACTACCCGGCGCTTCCCAAGTTCAACACCGGCTGCCCCGATGTTCGGGAATACCTTTTCTCCGTGGCCGAATACTGGACCCATCGCGGCATCGACGGCTGGCGTCTCGACGTTCCCAACGAAATCGACGACGACTCCTTCTGGCAGGAATTCCGCCGCCGCGTCAAGGCCATCAATCCCGAGGCTTACATCGTAGGCGAAATCTGGGACGAGCCCTCCCGCTGGTTGCAAGGCGACCAGTTCGACGGCGTCATGAACTACATCTTCCGCAAGGCGGTCATGAAGTTCCTCTTCGACGAGAACCCCATTTCCGTCCAGGAATTCTGCGACCGGGTCCGCGCCGCCTTCCCCGAGGGCCGTGGCGACATCCCCATGAACCTTTTGGGTAGCCACGACACCACCCGCCTCCTGTCCCAGCCCTGCGCAAGCCTCGAACGCATCAAGCTGGCATACGCCCTCCTGTTCTTTATGCCCGGCGCGTCCTGCATCTACTACGGCGAGGAACTCTCCATGAAGGGCGGCAAGGACCCCGACTGCCGCCGAAGCGTCCCCTGGGACGAACTGGAAAACCGCAAGTCCCAACCGCTATACGAATTTATCTGTAATCTGGTGAAAATGCGCCGCGAAAACCAGGTCCTCCGCGACGGCAGCCTCTCCATCGCAAACATCGCCGACGGCTTCACCGTCACCCGCACCCTGGGCAAAAAGACCATGACCCTCTCCGTCACAACCTCTGGCGCCCAACCTTCTTTTGAAATTAAATAAAGGGGGAAGCCTCCCCCTCGCTTCTGCGACTTATCGTCCCCGCAAACAATCTCGTCATCCTCGCGAAGGCGAGGATCCACAAACTTCTTAGCGGGGATCTCCTAATCGCATCCGCTACCCCCTCTCCTAGGGGCTCTGCCCCTAAGACCCCGTTCCTCTTGTCATGCCCGCGCCTTTTTTCGTCATCCTCGCGTAGGCGAGGATCCGCTATCATCTTGGCAGGCAATCTCCTTTAACAAATCTTTCCCTCGATGTGAATATCTCTCGTTCACAGGGACTCACTTTGTTCGACTGTTCACTCGAGAAACTCACATCTCGGTCGAAAAACAAGCGGTGGGTTCGGGAAATAAATGCTTTTGTGGGCGAAATCTGCTTTAGCAGGTTTGGCTAGTTGCTACAGGAGGAAACTCTTGTGACTGTTAGTCCCTGCGAGTTTCCGCCGAGAGTCCTGATCACTTGCGTATTATCGGAAATTTCCAGGAGTTATAACAGTTTTTTTCTGTTCTGGTTTTATCCCTGCTCATAAAGAGCCACTATAAGACTATTTCTTTTTACGAAAGAAATTTGCCCAGTAAGGATTTTCTTTATCAAAGAGTTCCTTTTCTTCTTGCGTGAAATTCTTCGGATAATCTCCGAATAGAAACAAAATTTTTTTCTTATCAAAGGAAACCGCATATAATCCATGATAATCGACATAATCGACCCACCAGATTTTATCATCTTCGTTGTTCTTGTAGAATTCGATTCTTTTTGTCTCTTTGTCAACCATGATCATGATTGTTTTATCCCTGCTCATAAAGAGCCCCTATAAGACTTGAAGAGCTTCGCCCTGAACACGTGTTCTATAATGTTTTTCCATACGCCTTTTCGGTATTAGAATCACTTCACCCTTTTTCCTTAAAATGCCAAACTTCGCCGGTGCTTTTGTCAACCACCCTGGCAGAATCGAGCGTTACCGTGTATGAATATTTTTCCGATTCGAAATAGAACGGTCCGATTCTCGCATAAATTCCTTCCGGGAGATTCTTGATGCCAAAGACATCTTTTTCCTCGTTGCCAATGAAGAACATTGCCAGCCCCGACGAACAACCCGTACTAATTTCAATAGCCCCTGCATAATATGCCGTTGTATATTCTTCACAGGCAATCAGCGAATCAGGAGCAAGGCATCTCTTAGTGTACCTAAACGGAACGTGCCCAACGGAGTTGCATTCTTCCGCTGCGCTGCTGGACTCAACGTTTTCCGCAGAGCTGCTGGATTCAATATCCGTCGAAGATTCGCTAGATTTTATTGAATCTATAGAACAGCTTGATTCGTCAACAGTCCCGGAAGAACTGGATTTTTCCGACAGCGGGACTGGTGTACTTTCTGCTGAAACGGAACTCGAATCGTCTCCGCATGCGGCAAAGGTTAAGAGGATTGCAGCAAAAGTTGCGTGTGCAATTGTTCTTATTTTCATCATGTTTTACCCCAGCTCATAAAGAGCCCCTATAAGACTTTAGGCGCCTCTCGCCTTCTTCAACAGAAACAAATTCGCTGTTTCGACATCTATATCCCGATAAAGCGGAGTCGGCCTTTATATGGTCTAAAGGGCAATTCTCCCGAATTTGACATTGTTCTTCATAAGTTATACTGCAGGGATCCTTGAAGCAGACGCCGTATTCGTTTATGTTACGGAGCCTCCGTGCTTTTATCGTGTCTAAAATATCTTGTTCGCATTCGCTATAGTCTTTCCCTGTCATGGCATCGTAATTAATCTCTGGAACACAATCCAAAGCTGGATCGTAGCAGTTTTCATGACAGGGGTCATCTGTCCCGTAAGCACAAGAAAAAGCCTGCAAAGCAAACGAAGACGCCACAATGCTCGATATTCTAAAGCGGTGGCTCCAAAAAATGGATCCAACCCATAAGAATATTTTGCGAAGAAAATTTCTCATGTTTTACCTCAGCTCATAAAGAGCCCCTATAAGAACTACTTTCTGAATATACCTTATTTTATGCGGGTTCGCAAGCGGTTTGACGCTGAAAAGATTAGAATAAATAGATGGGTTTCTGGGATTTTGTTGATTTCCATCAGAGAAAATGTCAACGGCATAACGATTCTTTCCGAACAAGAAAAGTTGAAAAGCGCAAGCTGACGATGTGGGGGGGGAGGGGGACGTGCCCCCTCGGCAAAGCCTTGCCCCACCATGTCATGCCCGCCTTGTGCGGGCTCCTCCGACCTTGACCAGCGTCATCCTGGAGCGCAGCGACGGGATGCATACTTTTCTTACCAACATTTTTCAGGGGCAAGTCTTTGCCTACCCCCTCTGCGGGGACACACCACCTAAAGGTGGCCATGCCCACATAAGCGCTGAAGCGCTAAGTGGTCAAAGGCCGCAACGCCCCGCACCCTCTTGTCATGCCCCGCTTGACGGGGCATCTCCATTAACAAATCTCTCCCTCGATGTGAGCCATCCCTCGCTCGTCATAATGACTGCTCGGCTCAATCTTGTAGCTGAATCTACGAAATCGCCTCGCTCTCGCCGACACAACTCGTTGATACGAGTTGCTTTCGGCTCACAGATTCACTTTGTTCGACTGTTCACTCGAGAAACTCACATCTCGTTCAAAAAACAAAAAAATGTGGCTCTGGATTCCAAGTGCTTTGAGGTGTAGACCCGCCTTTACTGGTATGAACCGTTACTGCAGGAGGAAACTCTTGTGACTGTTAGTCCCTGCGAGTTTCCGCCGAGAGTTCTGTTTCCAGTGCCATACCCCCCCAATTTGTTGCCTAAATTTTACAATGGGGGGGGGTATGGATTTTATCGGGTCTTTATCTATCTTTAACAAGATAAACTATAGACGGGGATGTTCTTATGAAGAAGTCTTTCCAGCGTGTCATTGCGACCCTGAACTTGTTTCAGGGGAAGCAATCTCTAACCATCTGTTTATTGGCGGCATTCTTCGCCCTTTCCGCCTGTGACGACTCTTCGTCGGCGGGTGACGATGACAATAACGTCATTCTGAGCGGCGATAGCCGCGAAGAATCCAGTGATTCTCGTTCCAACGATAAGGACGAAGCAATCTCCAGCAGCGGCAAGGTCACTGATAAGGATAGCGACTCCATGTCCAGCGACAGCAAGTCCAACGATCCCGCCGAAGTGACCGACGACTCCAGCGACAGCAAGGGCAATCCTTCTTCGGCAGGAACATCGACCAAATCCAGCAACTCGAATTCATCTGGAACGACTACGAAGTCAAGCAGCAGTTCTGCGGGCAAGGTGAATGGCTTGGCGACGCCGTGCAAGACTGAAACCGAAGACAACTGCGAGTATGGCGAGTTGGTGGATGAACGCGATGGCCAGACATACAAGACGGTGAAAATCGGCACCCAGACTTGGATGGCAGAAAACCTGAACTATGACCCTGGACAGGGTGGTTCAGGTTCGTCGGCATACGATTGGTCATGGTGCTATGACGACGACCCTTCCAATTGCGCCAAATACGGGCGGCTTTACACCTGGGCCGCCGCGATGGACTCCGCTACGACCTATTGTGGTTTCGGCAAGTCCTGCACGGCGACGCATCCCGTCCAGGGCATCTGCCCGAGCGGCTGGCATTTGCCCGATACGACCGATTGGCACGATCTCATCGTAGCTGCCGGCGGACAGTATTCCGCGGGAGCAAAGTTGAAATCGACCTCTGGGTGGGAGAACGATGAGTGGGGGAACGATGGCAACGGCACGGATGCGTTCGGCTTCTCGGCGCTCCCGTCCGGCTACAGGAGCCGCGACGGGGGGGACTACTACACCGCCGGCGGCTATGCGTACATCTGGTCCTCTTTTGAGTACATCACGGGCCTCGTCGCGTACGAAATGCGCCTGCGCTGCACCAACGCGTACGCAACCGTGGATCGCGGCAACGAGGACTACGGCTACGCGGTCCGCTGTCTCAAGGACTCGGACTAAATCCCCAAAGGTTTCTCTATGAAAAACACATTCGCGAAAAAGTTTACGGTCTGCGCCCTTGCGTGGGTGTTCGGGTTTGCCCTTTCGGCTTGCGATAATTCGTCGTCGGCGGGTGGCGATGACAATAACGTCATTCTGAGCGGCGATAGCCGCGAAGAATCCAGTGATTCTCGTTCCAACGATAAGGACGAAGCAATCTCCAGCAGCGGCAAGGTCACTGATAAGGATAGCGAGCCTGCCGAAGTGTCCAGTTCATCGGTGGAGTCTTCTGATTCCAAGAGTTCAAGTTCCGTAAAGTCGGGTGATTCTTCGAGTTCGACTGAAGCGTCGAAAAGTTACGCCGAAGCGAAGGTCATGCCGTCGGGAACTTACGCGTGTTCCAAATACAAATGCTTCACGACAGAATACCTGAATCAGGACTTTCTGGAAGCGGGGAAGTATGGCGAAATTCTCGACGAGCGAGATGGTCAGGTCTATAAGACTATTGAGATTTGCGACGAGGAAAATGAAAATTGTCAGATATGGATGGCTCAGAATTTGAACTACGCATACACTAACGTTCCCTATAACTATGGTGACTACACCTCCGATTCCACCAGTTGGTGCTATGACAACGCCCCTGCCAATTGTTTCAAGTACGGACGACTTTACACCTGGGCTGTGGCCATTGATTCGGTGAAGTTGGCGAGCGATGCAGACAATCCGCAGGACTGCGGCTTCCGCAAAGATTGCGACCTCATTTCGGTAGGTTCGGCAACCTTAATTCAGGGTTTTTGTCCCAACGGCTGGCATCTGCCGAACGGAGATGAATGGAATGCCTTATTCACGGCGGTTGGCGGAAGAAACATAGCAGGTACAAAGTTGAAATCTACAAATGGTTGGCAAGAAAATGGCAACGGCGATGACGCTTTCGGTTTTTCTGCGCTCCCTGCTGGTAGAAGGGCCTACAGTGGCGACTTCTTCAATGACGCCACTAGGACGTACCTATGGAGTTCTATTGAAGGCGAAAGCCTCGGCGCGTACAGCGTGAATTTGGACTATCACAGCGGCCTTGCGGACTTGGGGAGTTTCTACAAGAACCACGGGTACTCCGTCCGTTGCCTCAAGGACTCTGAATAAATTCCAAAAGGTTTTGCTATGAAAAATACATTCGCGAAAATGTTTACGGTCTGTGCCCTTGCGGGGGTGCTTGGTGCTGCGTTTATCGGTTGCGGGGAAGACTCGTCTTCTACCAGGGCGTCAGGCTCCTATGCCGGTCGAACAGTCACCATTGGCAATCAGGTTTGGATGGCGGAGAACTTGAACATCGATACAGAAGATTCCTGGTGCTATGACAATAATCCTGAAATGTGCGCCAAATATGGACGTCTTTATACCTGGGAAGCTGCGATGAAGGCTTGTCCGTCAGGGTGGCGTTTGCCAAGCCATGAAGATTGGATGACGTTGTTTGATACGATTGACGAAACTGGCTTTGGGCCAGGTTTCGGAATGGACGTCGGCGGTATAAAGTTGAAGTCCGTTGATGGCTGGGAAGACGATCCGAAAGTGACAAAGAGCGAGGATGTATACGGCTTTTCTGCGTTTCCTGCAGGCGAAGGCGAGAAGGATGGTGAAAAGTTCCACGGGATGGGAAGGTACACCAAATTTTGGTCAACTGAAGAAAAAAGCTTCAGCGAGGATGCTTATGCTATGGTACTCAGTTACAATCATGATGAAGCGAGGTATTTGGACTACAAGAAAACGGATGCCTACTCCGTCCGCTGCGTGAAGGACTCGGACTAAATCTCAAAAGGTTTCCCTATGAAAAACACATTCGCGAAAAAGTTCACGGTCTGCGCCCTTGCGGGGGTGCTCGGTTTCGCCCTTTCCGCCTGCGGAAGCGATTCCTCTAGTTCTCCCTACGAAACATCTGCCAAGGATGCCAACGAACCCTTTTCTGGAGATGTTTCGGGAATTGCGCAGGTGGGGCCCTTTGTGGAAGGCAGCAACATTGTCATTCAAGGGCTAGATTCAACCTTCATTATGGTCTTTGAGGAATTCACCGGTGAGGTTGCCGACAATGATGGGGCATATTCCATAAAGGAAGTCTCCTCGGAAACCAACTATGGTTATGCAAAGGTAACTGGTAAATTTTACAATATCGTTACAGGCTCCATTTCTTCATCGGAATCATCGCTAAAGGGCGTCATAAACCTAAAGCAAAAAAACAGTGCGAATATCAATGTTGCAACATCCTTGGTTTATAGCCGTATCGAAGAGTTAGTGGATTATGGAGCGTCTATCTATGATGCCAAAAAGCAGGCCGAACAGGAACTTTTCAAGACCTTTGGCTTTGAAGGAAACTTTGACGAATTGAACAAACTGAACGTTTACTCCGATACCGATGGGGGAGCGGCACTGCTGGCTATGACGATCCTTATGCTGAATGAATCGGAAACTGGTTTTGATTATCGCCTACAGATGTTCGCTCTTGACTTTAAAAAGGACGGAGAATGGAACGATTTGGATAATCGTACGGATGCGGCAGACTTTGCAGTGGACCAGGATTTCGTACATGTGCGAAAGAATATCCAGGAAAGTGGTGGCGTTGAAAAAATCCCAGACTTTGATTCCTACATAAACTCCTTTGTTGCCGCAGAGTACAAACTGGGCGAGTGTTCTGACAACTTCGATAAGAAGATTGTTGCTGCCCGAAATACTTACAGTAAAAATGATGGGGTCTACTTTATTTGCGATAATGGAATGTGGCGAAAGGCGACAGCCTTGGAGCAGAACACCCATGGCCTCAAGTGCGACGCTGACGGAAGTGTTTTAGCGGGTGCTGTCGATACGAGTTCTTTTTATGTATGCGAATCCGGTGCGTTTAGAGAAGCGTCCGCATCTGAAACAGATGTTAAGAAAGGGTGCGGCGATTATAACGAGGGAGCGTCCGCAACAAAATCTGTTAGCAAGTTTTGGGTACGGTCTTTCACATGTAAAGATAAAGAGTGGATGGCCGACGGGGTAAAGCAAAATATGGAGTCCTACGAAATTTTGACCGATTCAAGGGATGGAAAAGAATATCCGATTGTAACCATTGGCGAACAGACTTGGATGGCTAAAAATTTGGAATATAACTGTGGTGCGAATCGTTACGGTTGTTACTATTCCTGGATCAAAGCTGTTGTTGACTCTACGAACTTAAGCGAACCTGTCCGGGGAATATGTCCTGAGGGATGGCATATCCCAAGCCTTGCTGAATTCGAAAAACTATTTGAAACGACCGGTGTGGATGCATCGCATTCAAGCATGTTGTTTGCACCGCCAGCATGGGATACGGAAGGATCGTTTGTCATGGGTTATTTTCAATCGAGCGGCAAGACGGATATCGAAGTAATGCAGGTCAATGGCTTTAAGGATGAATATGGATTTGCTCTTTTGCCGGGTGGAACCAGTTCTTTCACTACTGGGGTTAATAGTGGAGCCGAGGCTGTTCTTCTGACATCTTCAAGGGATGATGCAGGAATCAGTATAAATATGAGATTCGACTTGGCTTTGAAAAAAGGCACTTCTACAATGGATTCATATTCTAATGCGGTTGCTATGCAACAGAGTTCGTATAATCTCCGCTGCTTGAAAGATTGACTAAGGGGTAAAATTTTGTAATGGGTGTTTTTATGAAAAAATTTATTTTACTGTTGGCATTCTTCGCCCTTTCCGCCTGTGACGACTCTTCGTCGGCGGGGGGTGATAATGGTAGTGGCGGGAACCGTGGTGGAATTCCCGACACAGTCGAGACATTCATGGAACTGTCGGATTACGACTGCGGCAAGAGTCAGAAGTGCGTTGCCACCTACCTGACGGAATACCATGACATGGCTGTTTGCGATGGCGACAACGGCTGGGTCATCGGGACTCTCATCGAGAAGATGGACTGCGACTTCTCTTCATCGAGTGTCAAGTCCAGCGATCCCGCCGAAGTGACCGACAAGTCCAGCGACAGCAAGGACAATTCTTCTTCGGCAGGAACATCGACCAAATCCAGCAACTCCAATTCGTCTGGAAATGGCGCAAAGTCAAGCAACAGTTCTGCGAAGTCCTCGAGTTCTGTATATGGAAGTGGACAGTGTGAAGTTGAAACAGACGAGAACTGTTTTAAAGACGCTCGTGATGGTCAGACATACAAGATGATGAAAATCGGAGACCAAGTGTGGATGGCTCAGAATTTGAATTACCAGACGGAGAAAAGTTGGTGCGGTGGCGGAAGACACGAAACGATGGAGGAAGGCGATTGCGCCATCTACGGGCGGCTCTACACCTGGGCCGCCGCCATGGGCAAGTCTGAGGACGAGTGCGGCTGCTACCACGATTGTACCACCCTGGGTACGGGCAACGTGCAGGGCGTGTGCCCCAACGGCTGGCATGTTCCCGCGCAGAGTGAATGGGAGGAACTGTTTGGTGCAGTGGGTGGAACAACTTGGGCCACGGCGGGCTTGAAACTCAAGACCAAGACGGGTTGGATAGGTGAAGGTAACGGCACGGATGACTACGGTTTTTCTGCGCTTCCTGCAGGCATCGCGTACTACGAGGGCTACTTTGCACGTGTCGGCCGCAATGCCTATTTCTGGAGTGCCTCGCAGTTCAGTAAAGACTACGCCTACTATGCGTACCTTTACTTCCTCAAATCTGCGTGGCTATATCACGATTACAGCAAGGACCATGGTTTCTCCGTCCGTTGCGTCAAGGACTCTGAATAGGGGTTATTTCTTTCCAGCTGATGAATTTCTGATTTTCCCCGCGGTAAGAATCGTCGCCGCCATAGACGACTCTTGTGTTCGTTAGCGGAATGCCTGCGACTTCGGCAAATTTCTTCAATCCGTCGTAGAATTTCTGGTTCTTTGTCTCGCCAGACTTGATTTCGATGGCGTTCAGTTCACCATCGGTTTCGCAAAGCAAGTCGACTTCATTCTGGTTCGTGTCGCGCCAGAAATAAAGTTGCGGTTCTTCGCCTTTAAACAGTGCATTTTTCATGTATTCGGTAACCACGAAATTCTCGAAGATTGCTCCGCGCAATCCGCTTTTTTGCAACTGTTCCCGGTTGAAAATGTTCAACAGATTGCACAGCAGCCCCGTGTCGCAGAAATAGATTTTAGGCGATTTGATGACTCTTTTTGAAAAATTCTTATAGTACGGAGGCAGGCGAAGAAGTATAAAACTGGCTTCAAGAATCGAAATCCAGGCGTTTGCCGTTATGACGGATATTCCCGCGTCTTTGGCAAGCGAGGTTACGTTCAAAATGGATCCGACGTTTGCCGCGCATAGTTTGAGAAAACGCTTGAAAGCCGCCATGTCGGTTATGTTTCGCAATAGGCGGACATCCCGTTCGACATACGTCTGTAGGTAAGATGTGAAGTATTCCTTTGCCGAAACTTTCTTGTCATAGAGTCTAGGGTAACAACCTTTGAGCAAAATTTCGTCAAGATCATTTGGAAGCTTGTCAACAGCCCTTAATTCTTCGGCGGAAAATGGGAAAAGCTTGAGAATGCCTGTGCGTCCGGCGAGGCTTTGCGAAATACGTTCCATCAATAAGAAATTGTGCGAACCGGACAAAATAAACTGTCCGCACTCGTCACGAGAATCTACGATTGTCTGTAGATAGGAAAATAAGTCTGGAACGCGTTGCGCCTCGTCTATAATACATTTTGTTCCGCAGTCCTTTAGGAATCCGCGGGGGTCGTTTTCGGCGAGTTGGCGAATATCGGGGTCTTCTAGCGAAATGTATTTATAGTCCACAAAGCATGATTTCAGCAAGGTGGATTTGCCACTTTGCCTAGGCCCCGTCAGCGTGACCACGGGAAATTTAGACGCCATATCCAGAACAGTCTCAAAAATCGCCCTTTCAATCATGATTATGCCTTTTTTCTTTAAATATAGCTAAATTTTTATGAAAAATCGATAGTTTTGTTTATGAAAATCATATAATAGAATTTATGAAAATCACATAATTACGGACGTCACACCAAGTGTCTCAAGGGTTCGGACTAACCCGCCACCGAGTTGTCAATTCCACGCTCCACACCACTCATCGGCAATGGGGGTATTAGGGGGCTTGCCCCCTAGGCGAGGGGGTGGAGAGCAACGAAGTGCGAACCGGGGGGAGGCTTCCCCCTTCATAGACCGCTCGGCTCAATCTTATAACAGAACCTACGATATCGCCTCGCTCTCGCCTCCACGACTCGTTAATACGAGTCGCTTGAGGCTCACGTAAGTCTTTTATACCGTCATTCCTAGTAGCTAGTAACCACTAATAGGCAACTTTTTCTATCTTTGCGCGCAAACTTAGCGTATAATGCCTTATTAAGGGATTACAAATGAACAAACATAAATTTGGAATGCGGGAATTTATCATTCTCCTTGTAATAGCACTTTCGGCCTATACCGTGTGGCCCTCTATCCAGGTCCACTCCAGGAAGGGCGACGAAAAGAAGGCTTTCCTTAAGGAAAATCCGAAGCTGGGCTCCAAGTCCATCAATTTCGGTCTGGACCTGGCCGGCGGTACCAGCATCACGCTGGAAATCGACAAGTCCGGCCTGAAGCCGAACGAGGACATCAAGGACATCCAGGCCCAGTCCCTGGAAATCATCCGTAACCGTGTGGACCAGTTCGGTCTTTCCGAACCCCAGATTTCCCCCTCCGGCGATGACCGCATCTTGGTGGAACTGGCCGGCGTGGACGACTCTACCGCCAAGTCCCTGGTGGGTTCTACCGCCAAGCTGGAATTCAAGATTTTGGCCGAATCCGAGAAGTTTACCCAGGTGGTTGGCCTTATCGACCAGTACCTGACCCGTCAGACTACCGACATCGTGGCTGACTCCGCTGCAACGGACTCTACGGCTGCCGCCAAGGATTCCACCGTGGCCGCCGCTAACGCTGCTACAGCCGACAGCGCCAAGCCAGCTGCCGACACGGCGAAGGCCCTTTCCGACGACGAACTTTTGGGCAAGGCCCCCGCAGCCGAAGTTGCCGCCACCGATTCTGCCAAGGAAGCCGCTCCTGCCGAGGGTGAACCTGCCAGCGAGGTCGGGACTGCCCTCAGCGCCTATTACCTGTCCTTCGGTAACGGCGG
This sequence comes from Fibrobacter sp., assembly GCA_017503015.1. Lineage (NCBI taxonomy): Bacteria > Pseudomonadati > Fibrobacterota > Fibrobacteria > Fibrobacterales > Fibrobacteraceae > Fibrobacter > Fibrobacter sp. The sequence goes on from JAFVTX010000057.1 coordinate 61,546, forward strand.
CTTTATCGCCGAAGAGAACATCGAAAAGGTGAAGAAGCTCCTGGAGACCGAAGGGGTCCAGAAGCTGATCCCCCGCGACGTGAACTTTGCCTTCGGCAGCGGTCTCGAACCGGTGCAGCGCGGCTCCAAGATCAAGGCCAAGCGCCTCTACTTGCTCAAGCGCCGTGCCGAAATGGGTGGCGACGACATCGTTGACGCCCGTCCCTATCGTGTAAGCGACGGTACCAATGCCGGTGAAGTGGCCGTCTCCCTGAAGTTCGGCGGTATCGGCCCCAAGAAGTTCTCCGCTGTCACGGCTGCCAACATCGGCAAGCAGATGGCCATCGTTCTCGACAACCAGGTTATTTCTGCTCCTGTGATTCGTGACCGTATCCCCAACGGCGACGCCCAGATTACCGGTCTTGACGACATGGCCGAGGCCAACCGTCTGGCGGTGGTTCTCCGTGCCGGTGCCCTCAAGGCTCCTATGAAGATTATTGAAAGCCGTAGCGTGGGTGCTACCCTCGGTGAAGAAAACATCGTCCAGGGCTTCGGCTCAGGTGCTATCGGCCTTATCCTCTGCTTGGTGTTCATGGTGGCCTACTACCGCCTGGGAGGCCTTATCGCTAGCTTCGGTATGGTCATCAACACCTTGGTGACTGCCGCCGTGATGTCCGTGTTCAACGCCACCCTGACTCTCCCGGGTATTGCCGGTTTCATCTTGGTGGTGGGTATGTCTCTCGACGCCAACGTGATTATTTACGAACGTATTCGTGAAGAACTGAAGAACGGCCTTACCGCCCGCGCCGCCGTGGCCAAGGGTTACGAACGGGCCTTCAGCGCCATCTTGGACTCCAACCTGACCACCGTGCTTACCGGCCTTATCCTCTACAAGATCGGTACGGGTTCCGTGAAGGGTTTCGGTCTCACGCTGACTATCGGTATCCTGACCTCCCTCTTCTGCGCCATCACCGTGACCCGCGCCATTCTCGACTGGCGCCTGGCCAAGGCCGACAGGACTACGCTCTCCATCGGTAACGGTTTCAAGGCCATCAACGAGGCGAACCTCCAGATTATCCCCAACCGCCGTCGCTTTGGCCTGATATCTTGCATCCTTATTGTTGCAAGTATCGCCTGTGTCGCCGTCAAGGGATTCGATTTCAGCATCGACTTCACCGGTGGCCAGGTCTATACGGTCCAGTATCAGGATGACGGCAAGCACGAGAAGGACCTGAGCGGTGCTCTCTCTGCGGCAGGCATCGACGGTGCGAAAGTTCGCACCCTGGGCGGTACCTCTGCCAACTCCTACCAGATCAGCATGCGCGCCTCCGACGACGTGAATTTCGAAGACAAGATGGCCGAAGCCTTTGCCAAGGCAGGCCAGAAGTGCGAAATCGTGGCCAAGGACAACGTGGGCCCCACCATCGGTAAGGAACTCCGTTTCAACGCTATCTTGTCTGTAATTCTCGCCTGGCTCGGCATTCTGCTCTATGTGTGGTTCCGTTTCGGCAAGTTCGGTCTCGGCTTCGGTGTGGCGGCGGTGCTTGGCCTGGTCCACGACACCATCATCACCCTGGGCTTCATCTCGGCCTTCAGCCTGTCTTTCGACGGAGCCCTGATTGCCTCGCTCTTGACCATGATTGGTTACTCCGTGAACGACACCATCGTGAACTTCGACCGTATCCGTGAAAATACCGCCGTGTTCGGCTCCGGCAACTTCGCAGAGACCATCAACAAGTCCCTGAACCAGTGCTTCAGCCGCACCATGGTGACCTCTCTCACCACCTTGTTCGTGTGCGTGATCCTCGCCGTGAAGGGCGGTTCCTCCATCCGCGACTTCGGCCTGGTGCAGTGCTTCGGTATCCTCATCGGTACCTACTCTTCTGTGTGCATCTGCTCTCCCATCGTTCTCTGGTGGAGCAAGAAGTTCAAGAAGGGTGTGTAATTAGATCGCTTCGCTTGTAGAACGCCGCTGCGCGGCTACAGACGAAAGGCGAAAGATTTCCCTGGCTTCGGCCGGGGATTTTTTTTGATTTCTCTCGTCTCCCGTCTTTCGTCTCCCGTCTAAATTCTATATTTACCCCCGTTCGATAAAAGGGGGCGCCTATGCTCAAGTATTACAAAATCGAAGCCGGTCGCCTGGCGGTCGCACCCAACGAAGATGCCGCCGACATCGTGATGATGGGCTCCCTCAGCCAGGAACAGCGCAGCGTCCTGGTCAAGGAATACGAGATTACCGAACATACCATCGCCTCCGCATTCGACTCCGACGAGCTTTCCCGTATCGAATACGACGACGATTTCACCACCATCGTGTTCAAGAAGCCCAAGAACTATTCCGCCGCCGACAACTTCCAGTTCCGGGTGGAATCCTTCGGCATCTTCATCTTCAAGGACTGGGTGCTGCTCCTGACCGACAGCGACATCCCGGTGATGGACGAAAAGCGTTTCTCGAAAATCGACAGCCTGAACACCTTCGTGCTGAAAGTCCTGAGCTACGCCATCTACCACTTCAACGAACACCTGAAAATCATCAACCGCATCAACGACGACTTGGAACAGCGGCTCAACACCTCCATGGAAAACAAGTACCTGCTTTCCATGTTCAGCCTGAACAAGGGCTTGATCTACTACGTGAGCGCCTTGAACAGTAACGATACCCTTTTGAAGAAACTCCAGATGGGCCGCAGCCTCAACTGGACCGAGGCCGAACGGGAACTGCTGGAAGACATCCAGATTGAAAATGGCCAGAGCCTGCAACAGGCCAACATCTACGCCAACATCTTGACGTCTATGATGGATGCCCGCGCAAGCGTCATCAACAATAACTTGAACCAGTTGATGAAGAACTTGACCATCGTGACGATTTCCATATCGCTCCCGACGTTCTTTGCCAGTTTGTTCGGCATGAACGTGCAACTGCCCTTCGGCATGAACGGCGACGCCACCGTGGGTTCGCCCATGACTTTCTGGGCCGTTATCGCCGTGTGTATCCTGTCGGTGGTGCTGTTCCTCGGCTTCTGGATCCGACGGAAATAGTCGTGAGTGGTGAGTCGGTGCTACGCACCGTTGAGTTTCAACAATCGCGCCTTTGGCGCCAAATTATATGCTCACAACTGATAACTGAAAACTGACAACTCGCGACAGCGTCAGTTTCCTCTATCGCTCATGCTGGCGAACATGGCGACAATCTCGTCGGTAAATTTGCTGTCGGGGAGCCCTTGCGCAATTTCCAGGGCCTTTTCCAGATGGTTCTGTGCCGTGGCCTTCGCCTTGTCGAATGCCCCCTTGACGCTCAGCTTTTCCTTGATTTGCGCAGGAATATTGTCTTCGGAGGCCCGCTTGATTAGGTCTTCCATTTCGCGCCGTTCTTCGGCGGAACTGTTTTCGAAATAGAACAGCAGGGGGAGCGTTATGAGCCCGTTCGAAAGGTCGGTAAACTTGGCCTTGTCCAGGTTCTTGGAACCGTAGCCGTAGTCCAGCAGGTCGTCGATAATCTGGAAGGCGATGCCGAAGTGGCTTCCCATTTCGGCGCATTTGTCCACCATAGGCTTGTCGAACCCGGCAAGAATGGCTCCGATTTTGGCGGCGGCGTTAATCAGTGCCGCGGTCTTTCCGTCGATAATCCGGTTGTAGGTCTCAAAGGACAGTTGCATGTCGCCGCAGTGGTCCAGCTCCAGGATTTCACCGGCAATCAGCTGGTCTGCCGCCTGGGAGAGGATTACGGGAATGTCCCGTTCCGCCTCTTCGATAACGCTCTGCATGGACTGGGAAAGCACGTAGTCGCCAATGAGGACGGCTACCTGGGTGCCCCATTCCTTGTGTGCCGTTTTTTGCCCGCGCCGGACTTCGGTATCGTCGATAATGTCGTCGTGAACAAGGCTTGCGCTGTGCAACAGTTCAATGCCCGCGCAGGCGTGGGCCACCCGGTCAACGTCAACAGTAGATTTTCTGCAGTTGGCGATAAGGCAAAGCAGGGTAGAGCGGATGCGCTTTCCCTTCTTCTGGAAAAGGGCGGCAAGTCTGTCCGAAATTCCAGCCGGGGCATTTTTGGCCACGTTCAAGATGACCTGCTCCGTCAGGGCAAGCTGGTCTTGGACCAGTTCTCGCGCCTGGCCCAGCACAGTCTGGAAATCGGCCTTGTTCAGATTCATGGCCTAGATATCCAGGTCCTTCAGGACCTTGTAGGCGTTGGTTTCGATGAACTTGCGGCGGGGTTCCACGTCTTCGCCCATGAGCATGCTGAAAATCTGGTCGGCCAGCACGCCATCTTCCACGTAGCACTGCTTCAAGAAACGCCTGGATGGGTCCATGGTGGTTTCGTTCAGCTGTTCCGGGGACATTTCGCCAAGACCTTTGAATCGGTTGATGGTAACGTTCTTCTTGTCCTCGATTTCGGCCATGGCCTTGTCCTTGTCCGTCTCGTCAAAGAGGTAACGTTCCTTCTGGCCAACCTTCAGCTTGTACAGGGGTGGCATGGCGAGGAAGATATGTCCTTCGTCAATGAGGGGCCGCATGTAGCGGAAGAAGAAGGTGAGGAGTAAGGTCTGGATATGGGAGCCGTCCACATCGGCATCGGTCATGATGATAATCTTGTGGTAGCGGAGCTTCTCGATCTTGAATTCGGTGCCGATACCCGTGCCGATGGCGTTCACCAGGTTCTGGATTTCTTCGGTGTCCAGCACGCGGTGGAGGCTTGCCTTTTCCACGTTCAGGATTTTACCGCGGAGGGGGAGGATTGCCTGGAATTCACGGTTACGGCCCATCTTGGCAGAACCGCCAGCGGAGTCACCTTCCACGATGAACATTTCGCATTCCTTGGGGTCACGGCTACTGCAGTCGGCCAGCTTGCCCGGAAGTCCACCACTTTCAAGGATGTTCTTGCGGCGGGCGAGGGTACGGGCCCGGTGGGCCGCTTCGCGGGCCACTGCGGCGTTATAGACCTTGTCGAGAATCACCTTGATGGCGGCCGGATTTTCCTGGAAGTATTCTTCCAGCTTGGCACCGAAGGCGCTGTTCACGTAGCTTGCAATTTCGGAGTTGCCCAGCTTGCGTTTGGTCTGGCCTTCGAACTGGGGCTGGGAAACCTTGATGGCGATAACGGCGGTAAGGCCTTCGCGAATATCGTCTGCCGCAATCTGGATATCTTTTTTGCCCTTAGGCATTTCGGCGGCGAACTTGTTAATGACACGAGTCAGGGCTGTCTTGAAGCCCGTCACGTGGGTTCCGCCATCGTAGGTGTTCACGTTGTTCACGAAGCTGAAGAAGTTTTCCTGGTAGCCGTCGTTGTACCACATGGCCACTTCCAGCGGGAACTGTCCGTCGGGGAGCACCAGGTGGATGGGTTCCTGGAAAAGGGGCGTGCGGTGTTCATCTACGTAACGCACGAATTCGGAAACGCCTCCCGGGAAGCAGAAGGTGTCGGACTGGATGTTTTCCGGGTCACGCTCGTCGGTGAGGGTCAGGCGAAGCCCGCTCATGAGGAACGCCAGCTCGCGGAAACGGGTGGCCAGTGTGTCGTAAACGTAAACGGTTTCAGTAAAGATGGAATCGTCCGGGTAGAATTCCACGCTGGTGCCTGTCGTTCCATCCGACGGACCGACTTCTACCTGGGGGCCGCAGGGGATACCTCTGGAGAATTCCTGCTTCACCACCTTGCCGTCACGACGAACGGTCACGATCAACTTGTTGGAAAGGGCGTTCACGCAGCTCACGCCCACGCCGTGAAGACCGGCAGAAACCTTGTAGGAATTGCTGTCGAACTTTCCGCCCGCATGGAGCTTGGTCATCACCACTTCGATGGTACCGATGTGTTCCTTGGGGTGAATATCGGTAGGAATACCGCGGCCGTTGTCGGTAACGCGGATGCCGTTGCCGGGCAGAATGGAAATTTCGATGTGGCTGCAGAATCCAGCCAGGGCTTCGTCCACGGAGTTGTCTACCACTTCCCATACCAGGTGGTGGAGACCGCGGATGTCGGTAGAGCCGATGTACATGGCGGGGCGCACACGCACGGCTTCGAGGCCCTCTAGCACGGTAATGCTTGAACCGCTGTAGGCTTCTTCGGCCTTCTTCATTTCTTCAGATTCTTCTGCCATATTTCCTCTGAGGCATGCCGCCTCTTTTACTAAACTAGACAAAGCGGATGCCCTGGATTACAGGGCTTCCGAGCATCAAATTACACTTGTCAATTATAGCTTTTTTTTGCAGGAACAGTTCGCTTTTCCAGGCGGAATTGTCCACCTTCAGGGAGAGAATTCCCTTCTTGATTTCAATGGGTTTTACGTGGGGGAAAATCAGGTCCCCGACCACCTCCCGGAACTTCTCCGAAAGGCTCTGGAACTGCATTTCGTCGGCCAGGTGGAACTTGTCCAGAACGCGGCCCACAAGGAGCTCTACGTCCACCAAATTGTGGCCCGTAAATTCTTTACGCTTGCGTTTCTGGATAGGCATGGATTTACACCAGCAACAGCTTCGACAGGGTGAATCCGCCAATCAGGATGCTGGTCATGCCTGCCACCACGGTGGCCTTGGTGCTCTTGCCCACGCCTTCGGCTCCGCTATGGGTGTAGTAGCCAAAGAAACAGGCGTAGCTAGAAATAAAGAAACCGTAAAGGGTAGCCTTGATAAGGCCCACCACCAAGTCCCAGTTATGGTAGAACATGCGCACGCCGTAGAAGAACACGGACCAGGAGACTTCCTTGTACAGGTGGGCCACTTCGTAACCGCCCACAATACCGATAAAGATACTGATGACGGTCAGCACCGGCAGCATGATGACGGTGGCGATAAGGCGGGGAGCCAACAGGAACTTGAAGGGGCTGAGCCCAAGCACCTTGTAGGCGTCAAGCTGTTCGGTCACCGCCATGGTCCCAAGCTCCGAACACATAGAAGCCCCAATACGGCCCGCAAGGACCATCGCGGTGAGGATGGGGCAAAGCTCCACCATCACAGACTTACCGACAGCCATGCCCACGAACATCATGGGGATCATGTCGCCGAACTGGTAGGCCAGCTGCCACGACATGATGGCGCCCGTGGCCATGGACGCCGCGAACACCACGGGGATACTGGTAATGCCCACCACCTGCATCTGTTCGACGGTAGTGTGGAAATTGGAAAATGCGCCGGGAATGTTCTTGAACAATTCCCACACGAACTTGATGTAGTTGATGACCGTGCGGAAAAACCTTCGGACGAACCGTCCCAAGGATTCCGCGGAGTTGTTCAACACTTCGACCAATTAATCCCTACTTCTTTTTCTTGTTGTCCTTGACGGCAGACTTTTCGTTCTTGGCAGGAGCCTTGGCGGGCTGACCCTTGGTGGGCGCGCTGATGGCCTGCTTAAAGAGTTTCATGTCGCTCAGGTACTTGATGGCTTCTTTCAGCTGTTCGTCCCGCTTCAGGGAGAATGCCGTGCTTACGGAATCGTTCACCATGGCGGTCAAGAGTTCCCGCTTGATGCCGTCCTTGATGTAGTCCTTGTTCTCGTCGAACTGTGCCTTGCGGCGCTCTTCCAGGGCGTTCTTCATGTCGGAAAGCCGTGCAGCCAGGGTAGAATCCGTAATGGTCTTGGAGCTGTCACCCATGTAGTTCTGTTCCTGGATAATGCTCTTTTCCAGCTGGTCCACGCCTACCAGGGCGTTGCTCTTCACCTTCATGAAGTTGGTGTCCTTGAGGCAGAAATCCTTGAACTGGGTGTACAGGGAATCGGGCACTTCCCAAGAGGCGTCCATCTTGACTCCGGACTTATCCAGTCCCGGACGGACCTTTACCGCAAACTTGAAGTACATGGCCATCCGCTCCTGGACCTGTACCACCCAGGGCATGGGAGAAAGTTCTACATCTACATCGGGAGTGATACCGCCGCCGCCGAACATCATGCGTCCGTTGTGGGTGTAGAAGGTATCCACCTTGGCGGTGTCCTTCTTTGCGGTGTCGGCCTTGGCTTCGCCTTCGCCATCTTCAGCTGCATATTCCTCTTCCATGATCTTCAGGCCCTTGATGCCGTTCTCGGGCTTGTTGATGCAGCGGCCAAAGGGCAGGTAGTAAAATGCAGTGGTGAGTTTCAGGGCGTTCCCCTGGTTGTCCAGCGGGAAAATGGTCTGCACGGAGCCCTTGCCGAAAGAAGTCTTTCCGATAATCAGGGCGCGGTCCCAGTCCTGGAGGGCTCCGGACACGATTTCAGCCGCACTGGCAGACCCCTGGTTCACAAGCACCACCATGGGCATGTCGGGGTTCACGATACCGTCTTTGCGGGCGTGGCTTTCGGTCTTCTGGGTGCGGCCCTTGGTGCTCACAATCACGTTGCCCCGTTTCAGGAACAGTTCGCTAATCTCGATGGCCTGGTTCAAGAGGCCGCCGGGGTTGTAGCGCATGTCCAGAATCAGCTTCTTCATGCCCTGCTTCTGCAGGCTCTTCAGTGCGTTTTCTACGTCGCTCAGGGTCTTGTCGCTGAAGGTGGCAAGCTTGATATAGCCGATATCGTTAGTGACCATCCCGTAATAGGGTACGGCATGAACCACGATTTCGGCACGGGTAATGGTAAAGTCCATCAGCTCGGGTACGCCCTCGCGCTCGATAGAGACGGTCACGTCGGTGCCGATCTTTCCGCGGAGCTTGCTCACGGCGTCGTCCAGGGTCAGGCCCTTGGTGTCCTTGCCGTCGATTTTGCGGATACGGTCGCCGGCCCGGATGCCTAGCCTAAAGGCAGGGGTCCCGGAAAGGGGAGAAATCACGGTGAGGATGTTGTCACGGAGGCTGATGGTGATGCCCACGCCGCCGAACTTTCCTTCCATGGAAACTTTCAAGCCCTCGTAGTCCTTGGGGGTGAACACTGCCGTGTGGGGGTCCAAAATGTTACGGATGCCGTTCAGGGCCGCGTCGGTAAGTTCCGTGGGGTTCACATCTTCCACGTACTTGCGGTTCACTTCGGAGAAAACCTTGTTGAGTCTGGAAACCTCGTCGTAAAAGTCTCCCGGCGGGGTGGACTTTTTGGCTGCCGAGGCTATGCCCAGGGTGGCCAAGGTAAGGACAAATGCTTTGCGCAAAATCGAGCTAGTGATAGTCATGCCCAAAAGATACAATTTATCGGTTGCAGACACGGCGAAAAAACGGAAAAAACCGGCCCTAAAGGCCGGTTTTTGATAATAGGAGAGAGAGGAGAAAAACTTTTATGCCGCCTCGTCCAGCATTTTCTGGATGCGGTCGTTCCGGAGCTTAGCAAGGGCGCTTTCCTTGAGCTGACGGACTCGTTCCTTGGACAGCCCCACCATAGGGGAAATTTCTTTCAGGTTCAGGTCGCTATCCATCTTGAAGCCGAAATATAGCTTGAGGATATCGCTTTCCTGCTGGTCCAGGTTCTTGTTCAAAACTTTTTCGAAGACTTCCCGGCGGTTGTTCTTTTCGGCCAGGTCTTCGGTGCGGAATTCTACAGAGGGAATGCAATCTCCCAGGGTGGAATCTCCGTCTTCGCCAACGGGGGCTTCCAGAGAAGAGGTGCGGTTGCCCATCATCAACACTTTTTCGATGGCGTCGCCCTTGTACTTGGAAACTCCTTCCAGGCTGTCGGTGTCCAGCACATAGCTGCCACCCACAACCTGTTTAAGCTTGCCGCCCTTCTTGTTGAAACGGCGCAGAATCAGCTCCTTCTCGGCGCTGATACGGACCGTGCGGCCCTTTTCGGCGATGGCGCGGGTAATGTTCTGGCGCACCCACCACACGGCGTAACTGATAAACTTGATTTTCTGGTTAGGGTCAAAACGTCGGGCGGCCTCTATAAGGCCCATGTTGCCTTCGCTGATGAGTTCGCCCACTTCCAGGCCCTGGCCCTTGTAAAGGTTTGCGATGTTCACCACAAAGCGCAGATTGGACTTGACCAGCAAATCCAGGGCTTCGCGGCTGCCTTCCTTGACCTTCTTGATGAGCAACTTTTCCTGTGCCGGAGTCAGCAGAGGAATGCTGGAAATATCTTCAAGATACTGAAAATAAGTACTTTTCTCATCACGGGTGTAGGTAGCGGCGTTCATAGTAAATCCTTTTCCTTTACGCCTATAAATCTACCTCCGTTTAGGTTTCGGAGTGTCAGGAACTGCCCTAGCCCTTGCAAAAGTTTAATTTGTTTTTTGTCGGGAAAAATCGCTTTTTTGTCATAAAAGTGTCATTATGGGCTGTACGGGGACCGTTTTTGACCTATTTTTGTCATCATGGAACCAGAAAAAAGCAAAATTTCCATTTCCAAGCTTCGGCAGAGGTGGCAGGGGGCCCAGGAAAGGGATTTCGACCGATATGAGAAAAAAATCCGTGAAATCCTGGAACAGGAGGACAAATTGTCTTTCCCTGTCCCGGCCTACGTGCCCCAGATACTCATATTTCTCTTTATCCTGATTTTTCCCGTGCTCTACATCGGGGATCCTGTTACCCGTTCGGTAATCGGTTTGGACTGGCGAGAACTCATGAACTTCTATTTTCCCGTGCTGATGAGCATCGGGGTGTTCGGTCTTAATCTCAATTTTCTCGTTCCTAATTACATTCTCAATAAGCGTTATGGAATTTACTTTGTATATAATGCTGTCATTATTTTGGTAACCTGCTTCTTGCGAGAAGTGGTGTTTTTTTTGATAGACAGGGCTCCCGATCAGGGCGTAAATTACTTTTTCAATTCCTACATGTTCTCTTCGGTAAAAGGGCATTTCAGCTATTGGACCGTTTTTTCCTTTGTGGTGCTGGTTTGTCTGGTTTGCGTCATCTGCGTGTTTTACCGGCTGATATCTACACAAATTCTGCGAGGGTTCGTGGTCAGGGAACAAAAGCGTAGCCGCTTGCAGTACGAACTGGAATTCCTGAAAAACCAACTTTCGCCCCACTTTTTATTCAATACCCTGAACAACATAACGGCGCTTATCGCCATAGATTCCAGGCGTGCGGAAAAGTCCATGATGGAACTTTCCAAACTGTTGCGGGTGACGCTCTACCAGACTTCTGATGACGCCATTCCCCTGGAAGAAGATGTGGAAATTCTCCGGATGTACGGGAACCTGGAAAAGCTCCGGCTAGACGACAGCTTCGATTACCGTTTTGACGAGGAACTTGAAAACCCCAAAGTGATGATACCGCCTCTAGTAGCCATGCCCCTGGTAGAAAACGCATTGAAACACAGCAAGAACCCCAAGGGAAAAAGCTTCGCCCATATTTCTATCCGTCAGCAGGGAAACGAACTGGTGCTTGAAACGGAAAATTCCAATTTCCCGAAAGTGTCCCAGTCTCCCCGAAAGGCCAGCGGCCTCGGGCTTTCGACCTTCCAGAAACGTCTGGAGATTCTGTATGCGGGGCGTTACGAGTATACGGCTTCCGCCGATGGCGACGTGTACCGAAGCCGCCTAAAGATACAGCTCGCCGACAACTAGAGGGTTACCGCGCGGCCAGTTCTTCGGGCGTGCGGCTCAAAATATCCCAGTCGCCCCGCTTGATAATCTTGTAGGCGTAGCCCTGTTCGGTAAGGAACAGCTGGCGGTTCATGGAGAACTCCTGCTCCTTGGAATCCTGGGTCACGATACTGTAGAAATGTGCGGTGCCGCCGTCGCTCTTGGGGCGCAAGATGCGGCCCAGTCGCTGGGCTTCTTCTTGCCGGCTGCCGAAGGTCCCGGAAATCTGTATCAGGATGTTGGCGTCGGGAAGGTCGATGGCGAAGTTGCCTACCTTGGAGACCATCAGGTTCTTCTGCTCGCCCTTGCGGAAGGCGGCGTAGAGCCGTTCGCGTTCCTTGTTGGGGGTCTTGCCGGTAATCAGCGGGATTTCCAGCTCCTGGGCGAGCTTTTCCAGCTGGTCGATGTACTGCCCGATGATAAGCACCCGGTCGTCGGGCTTGTCAAAGTGGGCGAGGAGGCGCTTTACGATGTCCGTCTTTTCGGGATTGGTGCTTGCGAGAGTAATCTTTTCACGGACCGGCGCTAGGGCGTATTTCATCTTCAGTTCCGCTTCCATAGGGATGCGGATCTCGTTACAGTCGGCAGTGGCAATCCAGCCCTGGGCTTCCAGCACACGCCAGGGGATGTCGTATTTCTTGGGCCCGATAAGGCTGAACACTTCCGTCTCCTTGTGGTCTTCGCGGACCAGGGTAGCGGTAAGGCCCAGGCGGCGTGTGGCCTGCATTTCGGTACTCAGGCGGAACACCGGGGCCGGGAGCAGGTGCACCTCGTCGTAAATCATGAGGCCCCATTTCTGTTCGCTGAACAGCGGGAAGTTCGAGAGTTCCTTCTTGACTTCTTCGTCGCTCAGGTCGTCCGGTTCGGGCTCGCCCTGCTTGTTTGGGTCCTTCACCTTCTTGCGCTGGGTGAGAATCTGGTAGGTGGCCACGGTCACGGGGCCGATTTCCTTCACTTCGCCGGAGTATTCCTTCACCTGGTCGAGGGTCAGGTCCGTCTTGTCGCAGATTTCGCGGATCCACTGGCGGGAGGCGGAAATGTTGGGGGTAAGGATAAGGGTCTTGGTCTGGACAAGGGCCATGGTGGCAAGGCCGATGACCGTCTTGCCCGAACCGCAGGGCAGCACGATGACGCCGGAGCCGCCCTTTTCCGAACCGCTGGCGTAGAACACCTGGGCGGCTTCTTTCTGGTAGTCGCGGAGCTTGAATTCCTTGCCTTCGAGGGTGGTTTCCCGGAGCTTGATGGGGAGCGGGTCGCCCTGGACATATCCTGCCAGGTCTTCCACCGGGAATCCGGCGTTGGTGAGGGCCATCTTCAGGTGGCCGCGGCGTTCCGGGTCCACTTCGGCGTGGGAATCGTCCAGGAACTTCAGGATAAACGGTTCCACTTCTTTCAGGTGGCAAATCTCGGTGAACATGTAGGTGTCGTCGGATTCCAGCAGCAGGCGGTCAACCTCTTTACGGAGCCGCAGCAGCCCGTACCGGGCCATGTAGTCTTCTACCTCGGTAATCACCGTCTGTGGAATGGGGTAGCGGCTCTGGCTTTCTAGCCGTTCCAGCACTTCGGTTGCGCGGAGGCCCGTGGAAGCCGCGTTCCAGAGGCTCAGGTGGGAAATCTTGTAGGTGTGCAGGTGCTCGGGGCTCTTGACCAGTTCGGTGAAGGGAGCGATCGCGTCCCGTGCAGGTTCGTAGTTGGGATTGTCCACCTCGACCATGATTTCGAGGTTGCTCTGTACAATGATGGCGCCATTCGGATTCATAGGGCGGCAAATATAGAAAATTAGGTGTTAGGTAGTAGGTTGTAGGGGTTAGGATCTAGGGGCTAGGATCTAGGGTTTAGTAAGGCTGGTCTCAAGAAGTGTCATCCCCGCTGTCATTCTGGAGCCCTGGAGCATAGCGATAGGGGATAGAATCACGAGGACCCGCTGGAGGTGTGTAATGTGGAATGTGAGGTTCGAGGCACGAGGAATGTCATCCAGAGCGACGAAGTCGCGAAGGATCCAGTTCAAAGGGATAGGCCGTTAGGGGTTAGGATCTAGGGGCTAGGATTTAGGATTTAGTAAAGCTGGTCTCAAGAAGTTTTTTAGGGACGGGAAGGGGAGGTATACCCC